>DADN01000115.1:11982-12122 GCA_002509665.1 Methanobacterium sp. UBA8 | reverse complement strand
ATTTTATCATTTGTAATTGCAGGCATGGCTTGTGGACTTACAGCGTTATGCTACGCCGAAATGGCATCCATGATCACAGTAACCGGTGGAATATATACATACACCCACATAACAATGGGTGAGATATGGGCCTGGATGAT
>DADN01000115.1:0-11825 GCA_002509665.1 Methanobacterium sp. UBA8 | reverse complement strand
GCAAAGGTTAATGCAGCAATTGTTGTTGTAAAACTGGCCGTGATCGCATTATTTATAATAATAGGGGCTCAATTTATAAACCCTGTAAATTATCATCCTTTTGCCCCAAATGGACTCGCAGGAGTACTTCAAGGGGCAGCGATGGTCTTTTTTGCATATGTTGGTTTTGATACAGTAGCTTCTGCAGCNNAGAAGAAACAAAAAATCCACAAAAAGCGCTTCCAATAGGAATTATAGGGTCACTTGCAGTTTGCTCATTATTGTATATCATTGTAACTGCTATAATGACTGGAATGGTTCCTTACACGATATTTGAAGGAAGCGCAGCACCAGTTCAGCTTGCACTTCAAAGTGTTGGGATAAACTGGGCAACAGCAATAGTTACAGTTGGAGCAATTGCAGGACTTACAACAGTAATTTTAGTAAGCATGTTTGTTGTACCTAGGCTTCTTTTTGCAATGTCAAGGGACGAATTACTTCCTAAAACATTCACCCAAGTGCATCATAAATTTAAATCACCAATAACAAGCATTATAATTGTCGGCATAGTATCAGCGCTGATATCTGCTTTCTTACCTCTAGAAGGGATTTTTGAGCTGGTAAATATTTCAGCACTCACTGCATTTATATTCCTTGCATTATCTGTGATAATACTTCGAAAACAGAGGCCAGATATCGAGAGGAAATTCAAATGCCCCCTAGTTCCAGTAGTTCCAATTCTATCCATTATAGCTTGTTTAGGCTTAATAACACAGCTAAAACTTCTTACAATAGAAATATTTGGAATATGGTTACTGGCAGGTCTAACACTCTACTTCACATACAGAAGATACAAAAAATACGCCGCCAATAAGAACACTGATTTAATAGAACAGGAAAGTTATTCAGCCGTGGACGAAATTTCAGCAAAATAAAACGAATATGGTAAAACTATGAACAGAAATATTTTCCGTAAGAAATCAATAAACGACTTATTAACTGTGGATAAATCAAGTAAATCATTGAAAAGAGCTATAGGTCCATTAAGCTTAATTATTATGGGATTAGGTTGTATAATAGGTGCAGGGATCTTTATAGTTACAGGTATAGCTTCATCTAACTATTCGGGGCCTGCACTAGTATTATCATTTGTTATTTCAGCAGTTGCATGTATTTTCACTGCTTTATGCTATGCTGAATTTGCTTCTATGATTCCTATTTCAGGAAGCGTTTATACATATACTTACGTTGCAATGGGCGAAGTATGGGCATGGATGATCGGCTGGGTCTTAATATTTGAATATCTTATATCTGCTTCTGCTGTTGCCGTAGGTTGGTCTTCATACATTGTAGGCCTGTTGAAATCAACAGGATTCATTCTACCACAAATAATTACCAACCCACCAGGTATTGGGTTAATTAATTTACCTGCATTTTTAATTATTGCACTTTTAACTGGAATACTGGTTTTAGGGGCCAAAGAAAGCGCTCGTTTTAATGCAGTAATTGTTTTAATCAATGTTTCCATCATATTAATGTTCATTATAGTTGGTGCTAATTTTATAAATCCTGCAAATTATCAACCTTTCATGCCTTATGGATGGACTGGAGTACTTCAAGGGGCAGCAATGGTCTTTTTTGCATATATCGGTTTTGATGCCGTTTCCACTGCTGCAGAAGAAACAAAAAATCCACAAAGGACACTGCCTATTGGAATTATAGGCTCTTTAATCATCAGTTCAATTCTTTACATTGCGGTTGCGGCAGTTTTAAACGGCATGGTTCCTTACAACTTATTAAACAATGCCGCACCAGTTACATTC
The DNA here is from genome assembly GCA_002509665.1 of Methanobacterium sp. UBA8. Taxonomy (GTDB): domain Archaea; phylum Methanobacteriota; class Methanobacteria; order Methanobacteriales; family Methanobacteriaceae; genus Methanobacterium_D. Next base: position 10,023 of record DADN01000115.1, on the reverse strand, counting down.
GCCCTTGAAAAAGTAGGGGCCAACTGGACTGCTTCAATAGTATCATTTGGAGCATTATTTGGACTTACATCAGTACTGCTCACCAGCCTATTTGGACAAACAAGGATATTTTATTCTATGTCGAGAGATGGGCTTTTACCGGGTGTTTTTTCAAAGATTCACCCTGATTTCCGCTCGCCAATATTGAGCACCCTAATTGTAGGTGCGGTAGCTTCGATTATCGCTGCATTTTTACCATTAAGCATTATAATCGAGCTAGTTAATATTGGAACGCTTTCAGCGTTTATTTTCCTTGCTTTATCCATAATCATTCTTAGAAAACAGCAGCCAGATATTGAGAGAAAATTCAAATGCCCCCTAGTTCCCTTAATTCCAATTCTCTCCATAATCTTCTGTGTGTTTCTTATTTTCCAACTTTCAGTCACAACACTTGAAAGATTTGCAGTGAGTCTAATTATTGGTTTAGCCGTATATTTTGCTTATGGATTTCACAAAAGCAAATTAAGGGATAAAAAATCCGTTGAAACCGAAGATGAACTTTACTGCGAGATTAAAGGTTACAGATTTTACAACAGCAAATAAGGAGGCTAAACTATTCTAAACAAACATCCAAAAGGACTTTATTCTCTATTTTTTACAGAAATGTGGGAGCGGTTCAGTTACTACGGCATGAGATCTATCCTTATACTTTACATGGTCAACGCTCTTCTTTACAATACCACATTTGCATCAACTATTTACGGATATTACACAGGATTAGTGTATTTAACACCTCTTATTGGCGGATATATAGCTGATAGATACTGGGGAAATCGTAAATCTATAATCACAGGAGGTATACTTATGGCACTGGGCCAATTTGCCCTTGCAGTAAGCAGTTATCTTTATGTGCCTTCAGTAGCTCAAGGAGTTACATATTCATCTTTTATTTTTAATAACCAGGGAATGTTCTTTTTACTGGGTTTATCTTTACTTGTAATAGGCAATGGATTTTTTAAACCCAATATATCTTCAATGGTTGGTTTCTTATATCCTAAAAATGATAGCAGGAAAGATTCAGCATTTACTATTTTTTATATGGGTATTAATCTCGGTGCTCTCCTTTCTCCATTAATTGTAGGTGGATTAGGAGATACAGGAAACCCTGCTGATTATATGTACGGCTTTTTAGCTGCAGGTGTGGGAATGATTATCGGGTTAATTATCTTCATATGGAGCAAAAATAAATATCTGGTAACTCCTGAAGGCGAAAGTGTTGGTTCTGTCCCTTCCCATGATATAAACTGCAAAGAAAATTCCAATGAAAAGTTAACAAAAACAGAAAAAGATCGAACGGCAGTTATCGCTATTTTATCGTTCTTTTCCATTTTCTTTTTCATTGCATTTGAACAGTCAGGAGTATCCCTTACTCTTTTAGCTGAACAGCATGTAGATAAAGTAATTCCATTTTTGGGTAATATGCATTACTCTGCAAGCTGGTTCCAAACTATAAATCCACTGGCGATATTAATATTAGCACCGTTATTTGCTGTATTATGGCCAGTGCTTAGAAGAAAAGGATATGAACCTCCAGTACCTCTAAAAATGGCAATGGGACTAATTATATTATCCATTGGATTTATGGTTCTTCTGCCTGCAGCTCAGATACTTGATGCTGGAACTCAAAATATAAGTCCACTCTGGCTTGTACTGGCTTATGTAGTATTTACAATGGGAGAGCTGTGTTTATCTCCAATCGGATTGTCTATGGTATCTAAATTAGCTCCACTTAAATTTACCTGTCTTCTTATGGCCACCTGGTTTTTGGCAAGTTCAATTGGTGGAGTGATGGCAGGTTACATGGGTAGTCTATATCCATCCTCAACAAGGACCATAACAACATTGTTAGGCATACCAATTGATGGGTTTACGTCATTTTTTATGATCTTCGTTGTTATGTCAGCAGCAGCCGGTATAATTTTAATAGTTACAAGTAAAAAGCTCTCAAAAATGATGCATGGGATTCAATAACTTCATTGAATCCTAATTTCAATTTTAACATTTCATTAACCAAAAAATTTAAATATTTAAAATGTTACATTATACATTAAGAGTCTTAGATAAAACAAAGACGGTTAAGTTAAAGAAGAAAATGTGTGACATAAGTAACCATTTAAGTCGTTTAAAATGGTAATAACTTACAAATTAGGGAAAGTAGGTGTTTTCTGTGAATCAGATACAAACAAAAACCAGTTCATCAGTAACTTTTTTAGGTGAAACAAAAAAGAACATGCTAAAAGCAGCTGTTTTATTTGTAGCAGTGATGTATGTTTATTATTGTGCTATATATTCAGTATACTGGTACTTAATAAAATAGAAGTCTTATTTTAAAGATATAAAATAAATAAAGATAAAAAATAAAATGTTCTTTATTTAGAAAATTCTAAACAAAGTTCATCTCCTCTAGGATATACAACAACCTTATTTTCTTCTGAAACTGCATATTTTCGGGCAATATCAATTAATAACTTATAAAAAGCAGCGTATGCCACTTTATTATTTCTATCTGTAGATATATAAATATTTTTAAGCCCAATATCTATGTTAAAAGGCCCATTAAGTGATTCTCCGTCCAGTACACCTTCTTTAAATGAACCTTCATTTTCATCAAGGAAACGTGTAACATCACGATATATATCCTCAAAGTCCATTACCTTCTCTTTTTGAGCGCTGTGTTTATAAACAGCCATCTTAATATTGGCCTTTAATTCACTGTCTTTATATGGTTTTAGTATATATCCATAAGGACATGTTTTTTCAGCCCTTGCAAGCATTTCATCATCTGCATAAGCAGTAAGATAAATGATAGGTATATCATAGAGGTTAACAACGAATTCTGCAGTTTCTATTCCATCCATTGCTCCTTTAAGTACTATATCCATTAAAACAAGATCTGGTTGTACTTTTTTAACACTTTCAATTGCTTCCGCACCAGATGAAGCTAAATCTGTTACCAAATACCCTAATTTCTCCAATTTCTTTTTTAGTCCCATGGCCAGGATTTTTTCATCTTCGACTATCAATATTTTAGTTTCTGGCATTTTTACACCTGTTCATACGCCTCTTTTAGGTGTTATAAGTTCAAGGCAGATCTGTTCACCTTTAGGGTAAATAGTCGCAGTACCGCCGTATGCCTGGATAAATTTTTCAATAACTTTAGTTAGAACGCTGTAAACATTTTCACTTTCCGGGGCGCACAGATATGTTTTTTTAATCCCAACATCCAGACTAAATTCACCTAATTCTTCCATTACCCTGGATCCAATTATTGAATCTTTGATGTACTGTTCTTTTTCCTTTAAAAACTTGTTTACTTCATTAAAAATGTCTTCATCAACGGTTTTAGAGCTTAAATCTTCTGAAGTATTTTTTGTTTTGTTTTCTGCCATGTGATCCCCCTCTTAATCAAAAATTTCCTTTTCATCAACATCTAATTCTTCTATTTTTTGTTTACACCATTGATATAACGCTTCTTCAGCCCCTCTTGACATTTTACCCTGTTTTTCTCCATAAGAAATTCTTGCCACTCTTCTAAACGCGATTTCTAACTCATCAGATATACATATAGTGATGCATCCCATGATATTCCTCTTTTTAATTTTTAATTTCCATTTATTAATGAATTAATTCATTATTATATTCTTTATATTTAATAAAATCATTTAAAGATTAAAAATTCAGTTATATATAAATTTCTATCAATCAATTGATTTCTCAAATATTTAAGGGGTAGAATAAAATTTAAAAGAACACTTTGAAAACTTGTCTGCTATACTAGATATCATACAGACATCTCCTTGAATATTCATCCATTTAAAACTGCAGCTAACCATTGCATTACAGTTGATGCAAAATATCTTATTTTTAACTGAATATGCACTCCATGGACAGTTAAAGAATTCTAAATACCATGAATCATTTTCTGGCCTTATTTTATTTTTAATACCAAAACTTGTAAAGAGTTCTGATATCCATGAAATGTAAACTTCAAATAAGAGAACAATATCATCTTTGGATATGTCTAAACCATTATTTTTGAGCTCCTTCTCAAACTTAGGTTTCATTTTATCTTCAAAACTCTTTTCAAACGTTTTAAGAAGTGTATTCTTAACATCCATTTCACTGTGGTATTTAGATTCATCCATACCCTGAATCATAAACTGATAATAATCTTCCATAACTCTATTTTTCATCAATTCTTTCCTTTCAGTTTCTGCTTTATGTTTGTAAAGGGCCATTTTAATGTTGGCTTTTAATTCGCGTGGATTGAAAGGCTTCAATAAATATCCATATGGTTCAGTTACCATGGCGCGTTCCAGAATTTCCTCATCCGCATAGGCTGTAATATAAATAACTGGAATATTGTAAAGGTTGATAATTTGCTGAGCCGCCTCAATACCATCCATATCCCCCTTTAAAACTATATCCATTAAAACTAAATCTGGACTGGTTTTTTTTACATTTTCAATCGCTTCCTCTCCTGAAGAAGCAGTTCCAGTTACAGTATATCCTGCATTTTCCAGTTTGCGTTTCATTCCGATAGCTAGAATCCTCTCATCTTCAACAATTAATACTTTGGCTTCCATTTTATCCCTTAAGTTAATTTATCTAATTCAATTAGAGTTAACACTGATTCTACATTACTATATCCTTTTTTTATATTCCAATTCTTTAAATACAATTATAAATTCAGTTCCATTATCTGTATTAAGTTTTATATCTCCTTCAAGTTGTTTTACGAGTTCATTTACTAATTGAAGTCCTAAAGAGCTGGTATTTTTGAAGTCAATATTTTCAGGGAATCCTATACCATTATCACTAACAGTAAGCCTAAAATTATTAGAATCCACTTTTTCAAGTTTAACTAGAATATTGCCTTCATCTCTATTTTTAAATGCATATTTTAAACTGTTTGAAATGATTTCATTGATTATTAAACCAAGAGGTTGTACTGTTTCAATACTAAACAGGAAATTATCAGTATCGATTACAGATTTAATATTTCTCGAATCAGCATCATATGAATACATAAGATCGCTTATTAAACTCTTTATATAGCTTGTAAAATCAATATTGGAAATATCCCTGGATTGATACATTTTTTCATGAATTAAAGCTATAGACTGGATACGGTTTTCACTTTCCCTGTAATTCTCAAGGGTCTTCTGGTCGGTGATTTCATCAGATTGAAGTGCCAAAAGAGTTGAAATTATCTGCAGGTTATTCTTTACCCTGTGGTGAATTTCCCGGAGAAGTACCTCTTTTTCCTTTAACGATGCCCTTATTTTATCTTCTGCGCGCTTACGTTCTGTAATATCCCGATTAGTTTCAATAATAATTTTATTGCCATGAGAATCCTGAATTAACTGCTGCCTGCTTTCCATGATGAGTTCTTCGCCGTTTTTAGTTGTATGAATTAGTTCACCAGTCCACATATCATATTTATCTAATTTTACCATGAAATCTTCCAATCCCTGAGGATGTTTAGTTTTAAGCAGTTCATGACTAATTTTACCAATTGATTCTTCCTTACTGTATCCATAAAGTCTTTCAGCACCTTGATTCCATGATAATATACCCTCTTCAAAACTCCATGAAAAAATAGCTTCATATGAAATATCCAATAATGCAGCATGTCTTTTTAAATCTTCTTGTGCTTTTTTACGATCGGTAACATCTATAAAAGATATCAAAGCTTGTTTAGTTTCTGGAATAAAACCAAATGTTGCAAACAAATCCTTAATATCACCATTTTTGGTTTTTAACCCTATTTCATAATTATTAAGTGTGTTTTTTTCTTTAAATTCATTAAAATTATAGTGGGCCTCAATTTTATCTAACTGTTCTTTAACTACAAAATCCAGTAAATGCTTTTTATTTTCAATTTCACCCTTTAAAAACCCGGTCATTTTTTCAAATTCATCATTTACTAAATTTATAGCCATATCTTTCCCAATTATGACCATTGCAGTACCTGTATTTTCAAATATCGTTCTGTACCTTTCTTCACTCTTTTCTAAATTAGAATTAGATTCCTGAAGAGATCCTAACATTTTATTTACTGAAGTTGATAAATCAGCCAGTTCATCATTACCTAAAACAGGTACCCTTTTAGATAAATCCGTCTTTTTACCTATTCCAGTAATGCTTTCTATTATTTGATCCAGTCTGTAAAGAACATTCCTATCAAGGTAATATGTGATAAACATCGCTGCCAGTAATCCCATTATAATTAAAGATAATATAAGATCGAAAATAGCGTTTTCATAGTCATCATTGATAAAACGAGGCAATTCAACTTTTAAAACCAGATCAGGACTGTTACCCACCCCCTCTAAAATACTGTATCCCGCAATAGAGTCGTGACTTAAATTAGTTACATAAACCGGTGTTTCATTTGATAAATGTGATATGGCATTTATAAAATCAGGGGATGCACTTGTAGTATTAACAGATTGAACAGAAACAATTCCACTGTTAGAAAGACGGCTTAACATATCTGGGTTTAGGAACCTGCCCATAATTAGAGTTCCATGTGACGGACCCTCCCCACTGCTCTTCAAAATAGGGTTTGAAACCACGATCATAGGGATCCCGTTAATGATTATAATCCCTGATAAACTTTTATTAATGCTTTTATTTAACATTAAGCCATTGTTTATTAAAGTTTGATCCAGATTGGAAGGTAGCTGTATCTCTTTCTGACTTGTTCTGTTATATGCTTCGGCATAGACTATTTTACCATTATTATTTGCAAATAATATAAAGTCCATATTTAATTTTAAAAATGCATCATTAACAAGAGTTTTATTTAAAAAATTAGGTTTATCGCCACTTACATAGTAATAAGCATCATCCCAGCTTGACCAGTCATTTGCACTGTTATTTAAGGATTCCAAACTGTTATTTAAAGAATTGAGAGTGTTATTTAATACCAGATGAGTATAACTAGTTTCACTCTCAGATGAACTGCCCACAAATATCATCTCTGAGATTACAAAGAAACCCGCAGTTAAAAACAGGATTATAAATGCCATAAATACCAGAGTTTTTCCGCGTAATTTCATTTAAGCACTGCCTTTTTTGTATGAAATCATTAAAACCTAACTTTTATTTTTAATTTAATTTTCTCTCTTAAATTCATTTACATTAAATCTTTGAGGTTTATTTTCTAATTTATAGAAAACTTTAAATATGTTAATGTTTAAGTTTAAATTGTACCATAAATTAGTTGACCCTTTGATATGGGGATGTGACATTTTATTCACCTTCATTTGATCCACCTTCCCCCATATCAATTTTAAACCACTTATTTTTGTTATAAATTCTTTAAACATTTACTTACCTTCGTTTTTATACATTTTTTTAAGGATAATTAAATCATTTTCATCAAAGATCCTGGTGAAATTAAGAGCTACTAAATAAACAGTAAATCCAGATAAAACCACTATAACTAAATTTAAATCTTTTAAACAATATACCGCAAAAATCATTGTTAAATTAGATAAAATTATTTTTGGTAAGTCCCTAAACAAAGATCTATCCACAAATTTCGTTTTAGAGATAACATATAACATAATAAGCAGTACTGAAACATCTGTAACTACTGTAGTAATTGATGCGCCAATAAAACTAAATTTATGTATCAATATAAGTCCTAATACTATATTCAGGACTATTCCAATAGCAGTTATTTTAATTACTGTAAGTTGCCTGTTAATTGATCCTAAAAGGTTCGCAGAGATACCACTTACAGAAACTAAAGTAAGTGTCCATACCAAAATCTGAAGAGCTAAAGCGGAAGGACCATATGCATCTCCATATACTGCTTTTATAATTTGAGGAGCCAGTAAAGAAATAAAGATGGTTACTGGTAAGCAAATAATCATCGTGTACTTGAGAGAGCGTTCATAAATAAATTTAAGTGAATTTTCTGATTTCTTATAAAAAATGGACATAACCGGAAAAACTGCAATCATATAAACTGAATAAAGAGATAAAAAGAAATATATAAGTTTATTAGGCGCACCGTAGAAGCCTACTGCTTCTTTACCCGCTGCTACAGAAAGAATTATGGAAGGTATCCATATAAACAATGTGAGGAAAATTCCAGATAAAGCAAATGGAAGCGCCTCTTTTATGGTTGATTTCCAAAAAGAAGGATCAAATTCAAGTTCAGGCAGTTTATGTTTTTTAATGTAAATAATGAACATATATAACAGGACCAAAACATTCCTAANNTAAAGAGATGCAAATGCGACAACATCCCATGAAAGACTTATCGCAACAACAACTGCTGCAAACATAAATATATTGTCAAAACCTGTGGCAATTGCCTGATATTCCATCTGCTGGTAAGCTTGAAATACTGAAAAGAAAGTGGTAAAAAAAGAACTTATCACAATAGCAAGTGTTATAAGAACAATGACTGTTATTGTTTTGGGATCATAACCCATTAAAACTGTTGCTATTAAAACATAGATAAGAGCGATAATTGAGAAAACAGATTTCATAGCAGTGGTATTTCCAATATATTTATCTGCTAATTGTTTATCCTTGGATACTTCTCTTACAGTTAGCATACCAAGTCCTAAATCTGTAAAAATACCAAATAATCCAGTAAATGCAATTGCAATTGACAAAATTCCAAATTCTCCAGGCCCCAGATATCTTGCCATATACATTAAGGCAAAAAAATAGGCAGCATAACTTATAATGCTGGATACGACTAAAAAACAGGTATTCCTGGCTATTTTTCTCGTTGCGCCCATAAATTATACACCACTCTGAAAATTGTGAATTTTAACTGTTTTGATTTATGCTCACCTAAAAACTATTTTACTGTACGGATTTGAAATTGTATCTTAATTTATGATATCAATATGGTACACTATTTCTTTATATGGGCCCAAATTACTGTTTTCTACAAAAATTAGCTTAGTATTTCCAGTTTTAAGAGTTTTAAAAATAATACGCTCTTTATCAAGGAAAGAGCCAATTTTAGGACCCGTGATTCGTTCCAATTTAATCATTTTTAAATAATTATCATTGAAAATTTTAATCCAGTGGTTACCACAATTAATGGAAATATTTAACTCAATTTCAAATTTTTCATTTAACTTTACTGTATTTTCAATAATTTCAGTTGGTATATCCTTAAAATTAATCCTATTTTTTAACTCTATGGCTTGAATAAAACTTCCCCCCTAAAACAGTATTAATTTCTTTCATGTTTAAATTAAAATGTAACATTTAATATATTTAAAATTTGTGTTTTTAGAAAGGATTTTAGGAAATAATATATAACAATTAACATTTAATCTAGCAACTTTATATTCTTTATTTGAAGTATTTTTAGTAGTATTTAAAGTATATACACAAAAAATCACCATATAGAAAATAAAAACTAATAAAATAAATATTAATAAGTTAATTTCATTAAAATACGATTTTAAAGGCTATTTTTACTTTAATCTATATCATAAAATAATAGAAAAATTTATATATTTAAAATGTTACATTATCCATTGACATGTAAATTAGGTACATGCATATTTAAATCCAGATTCAGTTGGATAGGGTTGCCTCTCCCTATTAAACCCTATCCAACCCCCCTTGAGAAAAATAAATATTAATTAAGTAAAAAAAGGTGAAAATATGGATAAAAGATCAGTTATAGTTTTAACTGTTTTATTTGCAGTTTTTATTGGATTCCAGTTTGCAGAACCCGCAGCAGCAGCAAAAGTAGTAGACCATGGTGTTTCCTACAAATGGGACAAAACACAGGACACATGGAGACAGAACACATGGACAACATACCAGTGCAATAACGATTTCATGAAAACTGTCGTTGTTACCCGCTGGAAATTGGGCTCAAAATACACATACGGATACAAAAATACCGTCACTCTTGCAAAAGTAAGCAAAGACACCATAAAAATTAGAGATGTACAGGATATCCTAGAACCTTATGTTTATTCATTG
>DADN01000242.1:5739-11240 GCA_002509665.1 Methanobacterium sp. UBA8 | reverse complement strand
GTTGTCGCACATGTACCAGCAGCAACCGGGTCTGTCGAAATTTCTTCTACAAAGTTCTTTGTTTCTTTCTACCTTGAATGGCATTTAACTTCCTCCTTCTTTGGATTCTTTAAGTGGTTTAAAAATTGGGCAAGCTGAGTATTTAGTTCCTGAAGCCTTAAGAACTTCTGCTATGTTATNNATTTGTAAGCTTTGCTTCTGGTTTCCATGGTTCAGTACTACTTTTATCTACAACCACTGCGTTATCAACCATATCGCTGGATAATGCATAGGTTAAGAGAGCTGTTACAACTCCACCATCTTGACCTTTTACCATAGGTGCTTTTACAGATAATATTTTGATATAATCTCCAAATGGTTTGCTATCTGCTTCTTTGCTTAATATTTCATCTGGAATATATGTCCTGGGACATGCAACATAGCATGCATTGCATCCTTCAACACAGTTACCTACAAGTTCAGGTTTCCTGTCTTTTATTGCAACGGCTTCTTCAGGACATGCATAAACACATGCTCCGCAGAGGACGCATGCACCTATATCTACTACATCTCCTTTTAAGTCCTGGAAACTGCAGTTTGAAACTTCATTTTCATATTCGTCTCCAAATATTTCCCTTCGGTATAATACAGGCCTTCCAACTCTTTCTCTTTTTTTAATTTCTTCCTTGCTTTCATTTTTTTTCCCTTTTGCAAGTTTTTCCATTATTTTAAGACCTGTATCTCCAATTGATTTTGTTTGGATATAATTATCTTTTTCGGCAGCTTCTATAAGTTTTAACCCTTTTTCAGTTCTTATTATAACTGTGGACCATCCTTCAGGAGAGCCTACAGAACCAACTGATACATCTGAAAGTTCTGATGTAAAGTCCATACATACTGTACAGTTTTTACGAACGCATTTTTTTGCTTTACTTAAAGGGATTTTTACGGTTTTATCTTCTGTTAAAAAGAACCATGCAAATCCTTTTTCGATTCTGCACTCCGTAACATCTTTTATATCCACATCATATTCTTTAAGCATTTCTTTCATGTATGAATAAGAGAAGTTCTCCATACAGAAAAGTCCGATTTTAATATCTACTGGGAATTCTTCATCAAGGAGTTTGTCCATTTTAGTTGCTGCAACCATTTGACATGGTGTTCCAACCATTGCGACTTTTTGTTCTTGTGTAATAGTATCTCCCCCTTATCCTTCCTCTGTATCTTTACCATAGAAAGGTCGTTTACTTCGTGGAACTATTTTTCTGAACTCATTGTATTTTCCTTCTTCTAGTTCAAATCCGTAAGCAGGTAAGAGTTCTTTAAGTTCTTTTTTATCTTCATCGTCAACTTCTTCAATTTTGGCATTTTTACCAAGGCTTTTTATATCGCCAAGAACGTATATGGTTCCCCTTATTATGGATTCACCAGCGTCATCTGAAATATCTCCGAGCACAATTATACGNNCCATTTTTCATTATTTCTCCAGTTCTGGAACCTACATTCCTTCGTACAACAACGGTACCATCGTATATACCCTGTCCAACTCCGTCTCCAGCTGCTCCGTCTATTATGACTTCGCCACCAGTCATGTTATCTGCTGGGAACCACCCTGCATTTTCGGTTATGTGTACTTTAGCGCCGTCTATCATAGTACCTGCGAAGTAACCTGCTGAACCTTCAATTACAACTTCAACTGGGTCTGTAAGCCCTGCAAGCAGGTAATGCATAGCATTTGGATTTTTTACAATGATTTTATCGTATTCTTTGGCAGCTTTTTTAATGGTACGATTTATTTCCCTTGGTTCTTTTGCATTAGCATCAATCACTATTTCACTCATGAAATCACCTAAAACTGTTAAATTGTATATGCCCTTGTTTCTCCGGGTGATATTTGGTCTATATCATGTGTATCCATTACTGCACGGAGAGAAACCTCTTCAGAGGCTATGGCAAACACTTCATCATTCTCAGCAAGAACACCAGGTCTAAGTCCTAATTGATCTTTGGCTATTCCAACACCATTTGGTGTTCCAACGATGTATGAGAATGGGCCATCCATATCTTTTACTGATTGTTCTAAGGCTTCTTCAAGTTTGTAGCCTTCATGTAATTTATCAGCTATGTAGTGAACAATACATTCTGTATCGTTATTAGTTTCAAATATGTGTCCTTTTCTTTCTAAAGGATCCCTTATTTTCCAGTAATTAGTAATTTGACCATTGTGAACCACAGTTATATCTGCTGTAATATAACTCTGGAATGGGTGTGCATGATATCGATCAACTATACTTTCGGTGGAAAACCTTGTGTGACCTATTGCGTGGGTTCCCATTTTTGAATAAGTATTGTATCTATCTGCAATTTCTTTTACAGATCCCACATCCTTAATCATTTCAAAAGAATGACTTCCATTAAGTACAATTACATCTTCTAATTTATCCACATCCATAATGAGGGGTTTAAGTTCCTCAAATGAATTAAGAGCTATTTTACATCTGTAAATGTTGTAGTTTTCCACGGATGGAATTATTTCTTCTGATTCGATCTGTGTAACTGTGTTTACTGCTTCTTTGACTTGATCTAAAAGACCAGGTTTTTCTTTTACTTCAATATTTAACAGATATTCATTTTCTGCTAATCCAAGGCCTCCATATATGGAAAAACCTGCAGAATCTGGGCCTCTGTGTTGTAGGGCATCAAGCATTCTGGTCATGATTTCTCCTACTGGGTGAAGTTTTTTGTCTTTAAATACAACTCCTGCTATTCCGCACAACTTAATACCTCCTTTATGAAGTACTCGTGGATTGTTGTATCGCCTGTAAGCTCTGGATGGAATGCTGTGGCAATATTTTTTCCACTTTTTACTGCAACAATTTTATTATTATACTTTGAGAGTATTTCTGCACTTTTTCCTACTTTTTCGATGTAGGGTGCTCTTATAAAAACGCCTTTGAATTTTTTACCAAAAATTTCAATATCATCTTCAAATGAAACTTTTTGCCGTCCGAATGCGTTTCTTTTAACTTCCATGTCAATTAATCCAAGCAAAGGCTGCTCATAATCGGTTTTTTTTGCAAGGAGAACCATCCCGGCACATGTTCCCATTACAGGTATATTCTGGTCTACTATTACCTTTTTAATACCAGTTTTTTCCATTAATTTCCCGATAACTGTGCTTTCTCCGCCGGAGATTATGATACCATCACATTTTGAAACTTCTTCGCTGGTTTTCACTTTCAAAACATTTATATTTTTGTCTATGTCGTATGCAGCTTTTTTCATGGCTTCAAAATGTTCAGAAACATCTCCTTGTAAATTTAAAATACCAATTGTAGTCATATTTGTTTCCTCTGTTTGTTAGGCTCTTTTGTAGTTACTCTAAGCTGATACTATTTTAAAATAATATTATATAAACTTACCGGAAACTATTTGCCGAAAATGACATATTTCTGAAAAGATGGTTCATATTTTTATTTTTTTTATACAATGTTCAAAATATAGGTATTAATGAATGGTATAATTGAACACTTATATAAAGTTTTGTGATATGGATCTCTTAAAATTTAAAATAGCATTTATTCATATTCCAATAAATTAATATATAACAGATTAATACTTCAAAATATATCTCATAATCATTTAAAATTCAAGGAGAAAACATAATGCAAAAATTAACCATTGGTTTGGTACTAATAATATTTATCTTACTTGGTGTTGTTGGGTACATTTTCGCATCTCAAAATAATCAAATAATCCCTAATATTACTCTATCAAATAATTCAACAAATAGTTCAGATTATTCTAGCGATAGTTCTGATTATTCAAAAAGTAAGTCCAATAGCTCAAGTAAGTATTATAATGCTACAAAACATGTAAATACAAATACTACAAATAACTCGTCTGGTTCAAATAATCACACTTCGAAACCTTCTAATTCAAGTACTTCTACTAAAGGCTCCCCAACCAAAACAACTACAACAACTTAACTAATTAATTAAATTTCACAAATAAAATCTATATTTTTTATTTTTACATAAAATTGGCTTAATTTTGTTTAATTGGGAGTAAATGTGTTTGAATATTAAAAAGAGCTTATTTTAAAAGTAACGCAAAAAAAGACTGTATTATGGATCTTTTGAATCTAAATCTAAATTTTCCATAATTTTTTTTGTATCTTTTTTAACCATTTCTGCAGCTTTCACGAAACTTTCTCGTTCATTTTCACTCATTTTTATTGGTAATATTCCTTCTATACCTTCTATCCCAAGTTTAACAGGTACTCCGAGACAAACATCATCTATACCTTCTATTTCTCCCTCTAGATATGCGCTGACGGTTAATATTTTTCTTTCATCGTTTAAAATTGTGGTCACGATGTTGGAAATAGCAAATGCAGGCCCATATTCTGTTGCACCCTTTTTGCTGATTATATTGTTGCCTGCGTTTTTTACGGTTTCAATGGTTTTTTTAATGTCAAATGGCTTGTAACCTGTGAAGTAATCCCATGCAGAATAATATTCAATTGGAATACCTCCAATGGATGTTGAACTTATAAGTGGAACCATATGTGGGCCGTGCTGGCCGATTATTCGGGTATGTATTTCGCTTACATGCACATGGAAATGTTTTGCCATATAATTTTTAAATCTCAAGGAATCCAGGTGATTTCCAAGGCCAAAAACTTTATTTTTGCTAAATCCTGATGCTTTTAGCGCAACATATGTCATAACATCTACGGGATTGGTTATAACAAGTATTATNNGAATCTGGGGAGATTTCTGCAATTTTCCTTGCGTAATCTGCAACTATTTTTGCATTAAGGGAGCCTAAATCTGCTCTTTCCATCCCTGGTCTTCTTGAAGCCCCTGCAGTTAAAACAACTACATCTGAACCTTCAATACTGTTAAGATCAGAAGAAGTTTTTATAGAAACATATACTCCTTTTGCAGCAAGTGCGTCATAAATATCTAATGATTCTCCTTTTATTTTATCAACGCTTTCTTCTCTAGCTATAAGCACTAATTTATTAACTGAGTTCTCCTCAGCCAGACAGAATGCTGCAGCCCTGCCTACTCTTCCTGTTGCGCCGATTATACTAACTTTCAATATAACACCTTCAAATTATTAGATTAAAAAAAGTAATTTAACAATACTTCAAGTCCAACTTTATGCTTGACTATTATATGTAATGATGATTA
Source organism: Methanobacterium sp. UBA8 (assembly GCA_002509665.1). Classification (GTDB taxonomy): domain Archaea; phylum Methanobacteriota; class Methanobacteria; order Methanobacteriales; family Methanobacteriaceae; genus Methanobacterium_D. Next base: position 6,060 of record DADN01000242.1, on the reverse strand, counting down.
TTAAAAGTAATTATTATTTTTTACAAATTGATGAATATTGTTTGATTATATCTCAAATTTGGGGCAATTTTTAGTTAAATGTGTACTGAACTGGATAAATTTTCCTTTGATAAAAAATTAAGTAAAGTTAAACATTAATAATAAAAATTTGTGTGTAAAATGTCTTTATTCTAATCTTTTTAAGGACACCTTTGCTACTTTACGAACGAAAGTACTTTTATCATCTGTAATTTTATTTAGAGGTTCAATGGCTTGTTTATCTCCCAATTGTCCAAGAGCCCATGCGATTCCACTTCTAACAAAGCCACTTTCGTCATTTAG
>DADN01000242.1:4844-5726 GCA_002509665.1 Methanobacterium sp. UBA8 | reverse complement strand
TGATTTAAAGAGTCAATGAGGGGGTCTACGGCCGCATCTCCCATATTTCCCAACGCACCTGAAACTTGCCGTCTAACCCATTTATTTTCATCATTGAGGGTTTTTATAAGAGGTTTTATGGCTCTGTCATCTTTAATTTTCCCAAGGGCAAGCGCAGCTCCTCTTCTAACGTTTTTATCTTCATCTTCCAGGGCTTGAATAAGTTCATCTACAGCAGGNNTCTCCAATTTCCTCCAGAAGTTCTGAAGTTTGATGCTGAACGTGTTCATCATTATCTTTAAAATTTTGGATTAGTCTTTTAATATTTTCTTCCCTTTCCATTTTAATACACCTGTTTGCATATCCATAATCTACAGATTATAATTTAATATAACTACAATTTTAGAACAAATCTTGGCATTTAACTGGTTTTTATATACTATTTGTCTTTCATTTGGAATATATTTAATGGAATAATAAATGGTTATATTAAAAATTTATTTTTATAAAATAGATAATTAGTATCCTTTTATAACATTTTAGAAGTTAATAGCTAAACTAAAATATCAAATATGGGCGTAAACTAAAAATAATATAAAATTAAGGAGTTTAATAGGTTAAGTGATAACTGCATTGTCATTTTCGTTGTCTAAACATATATCTTCACTGTATAATGTATTTATAATATCTATTGCAGCTGATTTTCCTTCCATATCTTTTAACTCCTCAAGAATATTTATTGCTTCTTTAAATATGCCGTATATTTTNNTCTTCTTTACCTAATACATAGTATGTTATCCCCAAAAGAAGAAGGGAAAATGCCTTTCCTTCATTATTTCCAATTTCATAAAATAGATTAAATGCATCTTTAAAATTTTGCATAGCACTGTATGTTTTTTCCTC
>DADN01000242.1:4529-4839 GCA_002509665.1 Methanobacterium sp. UBA8 | reverse complement strand
CTCAAAATTCGAAGAATTTTGGAGCAACGAAAAATTTCATTTTTCGTAAGCTTCAACAATGGATTTTCGAATATAATTTATTTCATATCTATTTTTCAGGTATTCTTTAACTGTATATTTTTTTTTAATTATGCTCATGAGATTTTCTATTTTGGGAGCTATTTTTTCATAATTAAGTTTACATGTATATCTTTCTTCTATGTACTCCTCTTCATCAGGAGTGTTATCAATGAATTCTTCATCTATATCCTCATAATTAGACTCTTCTTCTATCTTAGCATTTATTTTATCTTCATTTGCAAGATCTATA
>DADN01000242.1:0-4509 GCA_002509665.1 Methanobacterium sp. UBA8 | reverse complement strand
TACTCTGTTAAAGCTTTATCTATTTCCCTTGTACTAAGATAAACATCCCCAATTAGGTCTGATACGAAAGCTTCACCTTCTTTTTCATTAAGATTAAAATATATTTGACGAGCGTTTTCAAAATACTGCAGTGATTTGTCAAAGTTTTCATTCTCGAAACATAATACGCCCATATCAATTAAAACGTTGGCTTCGTTTTCTTGATATCCTTTAAGCTTTTTTTGATAGTTTCTAAGTGATCCTTTTTCCTTAACTTTGGCAATGCTTCCAATGGATTGGAATATATCCCACATTATATCACACCTCGTTTAATTTAACCTCATTTTTGATATAAATATCCTAGTAAAAGTATTATGTGTAAAGGGTGGTTTAAATTAAGTTATTATATGCTATTTAACATTAATATACGTTTGCACAGAGCTTCTTCATAAATATTATAAAATAACCGCTAAAAATAATTAATAATATGAACAATTGATTAACTATCTTTACTATATGAAATCACATGTTTAATTATCCTTTATTTCAAAATAATAATTTAATTATTTAATTATAATAACTCGTTATGATTTAAAATAGTTTTAATTTACAATAATGTGACATATNNTCACAAATACCATTTAATTTATATTCTTTGAAATTATACTATACAATGGTACCCTTAAGCTATTCCACATTTGACGCTTCTAAAAGGGTGCCGGACCACTCTTTATTCTGATTTTAATGGATTTAAATGAACATAGTTTTATTTTAAATAGATATGTACAATCTAAATTACGTAAAATAGATATAGAATACTATTAACTATTTTAATATCCTAAAAATATTAAATGAATAGGCGGACTTAATTCNNCGATTCAAAAACATTTTAAAAAATGAATTTAAGATATAAAATTAAAAGTATATTTTATACGGAAAGATGTATATTATATAAAAGGATATTTTGGTGAGTTAATGTATGATATAGCAGTTATACCTGGAGATGGCATTGGAAAAGAGGTTATGGATGCAGCACTACAGGTTTTAGATGCTTTGGATATTCAATTCAATTATAAAGAGGCACGTGCTGGAGAAGAATGTTTTAGAAGAACTGGAACTACAATACCTGATGAAACAATCCAGATTGCAAAAAATTCTGATGCAGCATTGTTTGGAGCTGTAACTTCAATTCGTACTCAAAAAAGTGCTATTATAACCCTTAGAAAAAAGTTAGATCTTTATGCTAATTTGAGGCCTGTTAAATCCTATCCTGGCGTAAAAAGTATTTTTNNGGTATTGAAGAAGAAACAGAAGATGGTGCAACTGCTACAAGAGTTATCACAAAGGAAGCGAGTGAAAGAATTTGCAGAGTCGCTTTTGAATATGCTAGAAATACAGGCAGAAATAAAGTTACAGCAGTTCACAAGGCAAACGTCCTTAAAATAACAGATGGTTTGTTTAAAGACACTTTTTACAAAGTTGCAGAAGACTACGGAGATATTGAAACAGATGACCGTTATGTTGATGCAACTGCCATGTTTTTTATTACGAACCCTCATATGTTTGATGTAGTTGTCACAACAAATTTATATGGAGATATACTCTCAGATGAAGGCGCAGGGCTTGTTGGTGGCCTTGGTTTAATACCATCGGCCAATATTGGAGAAAATAATGGCTTATTCGAACCAGTACATGGGTCAGCACCGGACATTGCCGGAAAAAATATTGCAAACCCTTCTGCAATGATATTATCTGCAGTATTAATGCTTGATTATCTTGAAGAGCATGATGCAGCTCGTGCAGTTGAAAATGCGCTTATTGAGGTTTTACGTGAACGTAAAGTAGTAACCTGTGACTGCGGAGGCAGTGCAACTACAATGGAAATGGCCCTTGAGGTTAAAAGTAAAATATAATCTAAATAATTTTTAGGTACGTAATCTTAAATTTTATGAATCCCTCCTAGTGATTTAATTAAATCATTTTATTCAATCTGTAAATTAATTAAATCATTAAGAATAATAAATTTATGAGTATAATAGATATCTAACATGACTATTTAATATTAAATAAAATTCTAGAAAATTTCAGTAAATCCATGACATAGTAAGTTTTATATTGATACAGAATCATATTTTTTATAGAGTTAAGGGTGATATAAACGGTATCAATGTTTTTAATATTTTTGAACTTTAAACTGTTCATTTGAAATAACTGAATCCACCTTTAATCAATTTTTTACAACCACAAAAATCAAAGCTGACAAAAATCAAAGATTTTTATAATAATTGGAGGAATTTTTGTATGAAAACTACAATTAGCGTAATTAAAGCAGACGTTGGAAGTGTTGCAGGACATGGAATAGCTCACCCTGCATTACTTGCAAAATGTGAAGAAATCCTTGCAAAGGCAAAAGAAGAAGAACTTCTTACAGACTATTATGTAACCAACTGTGGGGACGACACAGAACTTATAATGACCCATAAACAGGGTGAAGAAAACAAAGAAATCCATGAATTAGCATTTACTGCATTTATGGAAGCAACTGCAATAGCAAAAGATTTAAAACTTTATGGTGCAGGTCAAGATCTTCTCTCAGACACATTCTCAGGAAACATTAAAGGAATGGGCCCTGGTGTGGCAGAGATGGAATTTAAAGAAAGGCCAAGTGACCCTGTAGTTGTTTTCTGTTGTGATAAAACAGAACCTGGTGCATTTAACTTACCTATTTTTAGAATGTTTGCAGACCCTTTTAACACAGCTGGACTTGTAATAGACCCTTCCTTACACAACGGATACAAATTTGAAATATTTGATGTAATGGAACACAAAAAAGTTATAATGAACTGTCCTGAAGAGATGTACGATGCACTCGCACTTCTTGGATCAATAAGCAGATACGTAATAAAACGTGTTATAAGAAAAGACGACAATGAAATAGCAGCTGCAATAAGTACAGAGAGATTAAACTTAATGGCTGGATCATATGTTGGTAAAGACGATCCAGTTGCAATTGTAAGGTCACAATCAGGATTCCCTGCTGCTGGAGAAGTTGTAGAACCATTCGCATTCCCACACTTGGTTGGCGGATGGATGAGAGGTTCACACAACGGCCCATTAATGCCTGTAGGGCAGAAAAACGCTTACCCTGTAAGATTTGACGGACCTCCACGAGTCATGGCTCTTGGATTCCAGATTGCAGACGGTGAACTTGTAGGACCTGCGGACATGTTCGATGATCCTGCATATGACCCTGCAAGGAAACAGGCTGCAGAAATAGCAGATTACATGAGAAGACACGGTCCATTTGAACCACACAGGTTACCTGCAGATGAGATGGAATACACAAGTCTTCCTGGTGTAATGGAAAAATTAGAAGGTAGATTTGAGGATATGGATTAATTTAAATTCTCAATTCTTTTTAATTTTTATTTTAGCTTAATTAAATTCTTTTAAATGATATTTATTTCTTAATTTACATTTTCCTGACTCTCTAGTTAATAGTCTAATTTTTATTTATGCTTAGTAAGTTTATTTGATTAAAGATAGTGAATATTTTATAATCTAATCAATTATCAAATTAGACACAATTTATTTTATAGTGAATGACGTAACTTTTTAAAATTATAAAGTTTAGGTAATTACGCATTTGCACATCAAATTATCTTATTAAATAGTGTCAAAAATATTTGGTCATTCACTATAAGAAACTATAAAATAGTATAAAATCAATCTAATAATCTGAGCATGAGGAGGGATAAAAGTAAAACTCACTTACGATAATTTCAAAGAGATATTTGATAAATCTCCTATAGGGATTCTTTTTTATGATAAAGAAGGCAGTTTAATCGATGTTAACCAGTCAGCATTAAAAATTACTGGAATTTCCTCCTTAAAAGATTGTGCAAAACTTAATTTATTTAGTAATTCATATGTTGCTTCAAAAAAAGAAGAACTACTCAAAGAGGGGTTGGTTAAATTCCAAATTCCCTTAAATATCTCAAAAAATTCTACAGTTTTTATTGATTGGACCATTTCTGTTGTTAACGCGGGTTACTTAGTTCAGATTCAAGACATAACTGAAAGTAAGAGTGAAGAACCTCTTAAAAGTGAAGATAAATACAGGCGTTGGTTTGAGGATGATTTAACTGGGGATTTTATTGCAACTCCTGAAGGTGAAATTCTTGAGTGTAACCCTGCTTTTGCAGAAATTTATGGCTTTGATAACTGTGAAAAAGCCGTTAAATCAAATATTTGTGATTTTAACCGTGATGATTGGGTTAATTTAATTGTATCTTTAAGGATGGAATATAAAATCTATGATCATCAAAGCTGGCATAAACGGCCAGATGGAATACAAATTCACGTTGTTGCCAATGTTATAGGTATTTTTGATGATTCAGATGAATTGGTTCAGGTTAAAGGTTATGTGTTTGATGATACTAAACGTAAACGGGCTGAGGAATCTCTTAAAGAGAGCGAAGAGAAATACAGGCTACTTTTTGATGAAGATTTAACTGGGGATTTTATTGC
>DADN01000263.1:4096-8587 GCA_002509665.1 Methanobacterium sp. UBA8 | reverse complement strand
ACTTTAATTGGTACATCTGTCAAGCACATTCCTCCAGGTTTTAATTCATTATCATTGATTTATTAAATTATTTTTTGATTCATTAAAATTTTGTATCTTTAGTAATAATTATCTAGAAATCATCGAGATAAAAGTACAATGCTGATTTAAATTGAAATAAATATCATCTAAAAATGCAGTTTACTTTAAAATTGATCACACTTGTTTTTAAATTTAATGCGTCATAGTTCAATAAGATATTGATACTGATACTTCCAAATATTACACCAGATTTATTAACTATATTTATAATAGATAAATCTATTTATATATGTTTCTTAACATCCCATTAAAATATATCTATAGGTAAGACCATGATAAGCCCCAAAGTATACCAACAACAAATTCAAGATCTTGGAATTGAAGGCTTGATTGTATCTCCAGAAAATACAGAAGAAGCATTAATTCTTTTAGATGCATTTGAAGAAACAGAAAAAATTTTAGAAAGGATAAGACACAACATCCGTATAGATATACGGGCTATTAGAGTAGATTATATAGAAAAAATAAAAGGTATAAAAGATTCTTCAAAAGTAATGGGCCTGTATAGTAAACAACGGTCCATGAAAGAAAAAATCAATGATAAAAGGAATTTAATAGATGAACGTGACCTTAAAATTGCACCTTATGAATCTATTGAATATACAGTTGATGAGTACCTGAGACAGATAAAAGATATAAAAAAATATCTTAAAAATTATTCTCGAGAACATTCCCTCGAGTAAATAATTAGAAAGCTAATTTATTTTTATTAAAACTTTAATTTATTTGAGTTAATTCTTAATTCACCCAATTACTAATTTTAATTTTATTAATCCAATAGTTTGTCCTTTACAGCTCATTTTTGCACTTAATTAAACGTTCAATTGAATTTATAGAAAAGACAATATTATTTAAAATCAATATATTATTATGGAATGCAATCACCTAAAGGAGGCACTTACATCAAATCAAAAAATGATTTACAAATTTCATTTAATTCATTTAAGGTGCTTCAAAAAAGATATTTAATTAAAGATGAAGAAGGAAATATTACCGAAACTCCCAAAGAAATGTTTAAAAGAGTTTCACATGCAGTAGCAAGTGCAGATAAGTTATATGCCAATACTGATGCCTGTAAAACAGAAGAAGAATTTTATAAAATTATGTCTCAGCTTGAGTTTCTTCCAAATTCACCAACTTTGATGAATGCAGGTACCTCAATCAGCCAGCTTTCAGCATGTTTTGTTATATACATAGAAGATTCCATAAATGGTATCTTTGATGCCTTGAAACACATGGCACTTATCCATAAGTCTGGAGGCGGAGTTGGATTTTCATTTTCAAAAATAAGACCTAAAGAAGATGTTGTAAAATCAACAAAAGGAGTTGCATCTGGACCAGTATCCTTTATGAAAATTTTTGATGTCGCCACAGAAGTTATAAAGCAGGGCGGAAGGAGAAGAGGGGCAAACATGGGAATATTGGATATTAGACATCCAGATATACTTGAATTTATTAAATCAAAGAGACATGAGGGCGTTTTAACTAATTTTAATATTTCTGTAGCTGTTGATGATGAATTCATGAATGCAGTCTTAAATAATGAAGAATATAATCTTATAAATCCAAGAAATGGTGAAAATGTTAGAAAACTAAATGCATGGGAAGTGTTTAATACTATAGTAAATACAGCATGGCAATGTGGGGATCCAGGAATTATATTTATTGATGAAATAAACAGGAAAAATACAATCCCTAATGCAGGTAAAATAGAAGCTACGAACCCCTGTGCAGAGCAGCCTCTTTTAAATTACGAATCATGTAATTTAGGATCTATAAACCTGACAAAAATGGTTAAAGTCCACAAAATTGATTTTAATAAATTAAAAAGAGTAGTTAAAACTGCTGTACACTTTTTAGATAATGTAATTGATGTGAATACATTCCCAATTTCAAAGGTAGAATCTGAAACTCTTAAAAACAGAAAAATTGGTTTAGGGATTATGGGATTTGCAGAAATGCTTATAATGCTTGGAATCCCCTATGATTCACAGGATGCGCTGGATACAGCGAAAAAAATAATGAAATTTATTGAATACCACGCAAGGAATACCTCAGCTGAACTTGGAAAATTAAGAGGTTCTTTTCCTAATTTTAAAGGAAGTATGTATGATAAAGAAGGCTTTCAGGCCATGCGGAATGCTACGGTGACAACTATTGCACCTACAGGCACTATAAGCATAATTGCAGATGTAACAAGTGGAATTGAGCCCCTGTTTGCTGTTTCATTTATCCGTGATGTAATGGAAGGAGAAAAACTGCTGGAAGTCAATAATCTCTTTGAAAATACTGCAAAGAAAGAAGGATTTTACAGCAAAGAATTAATGGCTAAAATTGCTAAGAAAGGATCCATACAAAATATAGATAATATCAGCGGAAACATTAAACGAATATTCCAAACTGCACATGAGATAGACCCAAAATGGCATGTGAAGATGCAGGCAGCATTTCAAAAGCATGTTGACAATGCAGTTTCAAAAACCGTGAATTTACCTGAAAATGCTTCACCTGAGGATGTTAAAAAGATCATGTTAATGGCTTACAGACTTAAATGTAAAGGAATTACCGTGTATCGATATGGAAGCAAAAAACAGGTTTTATATTTAAATTCATACCGTGATAACAGCAAGAAGTATCTAAATGCTGATTCAGAATATTCAGGAGGATGCCCTTCCTCAAGCTGTCCACTTTAAGTGGATATATTTAATAAATATACAATAGATACATTAAATTAACTATTTAATACTCTAAAAAAGTAGTAATTAATAAAATTAAAGCTAAACTCATATTAAATACAATAGATACATCATCTAATTAATAAAATAAAACTCAACTATTTAATGCTGTAAAAAGTGGTGGTTTAATGATAGAAGTTGAAGCTAAAGCTCATGTTAACGATTTTAATAGTGTTTTAGAGAAGTTAAAAGAAATTGGTGCTGAAAAGGTAATGGTAGAACACCAGAAAGATACCTATTTTAATAATTTAGAGTATAGGGACTTTGAGAAAAGTGATGAAGCACTACGAATAAGGAATACTACCATAAATAACGAAAAGACAGAGATAATTCTTACATATAAAGGGCCTAAACTGGATGATGTAAGTAAAACACGTAAAGAGATAGAAGTTAATGTAGAAGACTCTAAAAATACAGGTTTAATCTTAGAGAACCTTGGATTCAAACCTGCAGCAGATGTAGAAAAAGATAGAACTACCTATTCATTCCAGGAATTCACAATATCTCTTGACAAGGTTCACAAAGTTGGCAATTTTGTTGAAATAGAAAAAGGAATGGTTGAAGGAGAAGACTTTAAAGAAGCCATCGATAAAATATTTAAAATATATAAAAAGCTTGGAATTGAAGACGGTTTCGAACGAAGGTCATATCTAGAACTTATGGGAGTTTATAAAGATTGAAAACCCATAAAATTGTTTTATAGATTTATTTTACATTAGTTATTTTGTATTTAAATTAAATTATAGAATATCATTAGCCAAATAAGTATTAAAATGAATAATTACCTGTAATTTCCAAAATTTACTCTTTTTTTGTCAATTTAATTTCATTTAAGGTTGTCATTTGGATAACAATACATTAAAAATAGACAAATAATCACAAAAAATGAAAATACTATATTTTATATAAATTAAAAACAAAAAGTACATAGCTTAAAAAGGTAAAATTGATAAAAAAACTAAACTTAATATATAATTATTATTCTATTTAGATATTAATTTAAAATTTCATAACTTGAATAGTAATGTGAAACCAGTAAATCACACAAATATTAAAATAAAACATGATTAAATGCTTAGCATTACATTTGAGTCATTATAATTAATACAACGCACATAAACGGAAAATAAACTAAGGTGGGGAACGTTTTGAAATATTTTGTCAGTCCTTATAACGACTCGGTAGATTTGAAATTTCCAAAAGATATCACAATATATGATACGACAATGAGAGATGGGGAACAAACCCCAGGGGTATGTTTAAGACCCTCAGAAAAGTTACAAATTGCAAGAAAACTTGATGAACTTGGAATACATCAAATAGAAGCTGGATTTCCAATAGTTTCCGAAGAAGAACAACGTGCTGTTAAAGGAATTGTAGATGAAGATTTAGATGCGCAGATAATCTGTTTATCAAGGACAAAAAAAGAAGATATTGACGTGGCACTAGACTGCGACGTTGACGGTATAATTACATTCATGGCAACTTCAGACCTTCATTTAAAACACAAGTTTAACATGACCAGAGAAGAGGTCTTAAATATGTGTATGGGATCTGTTGAATATGCAAAGGACCACGGTATTTTTGTAGCATTTTCAGCTGAAGATGCCACCCGAACTGATTTAGACGTTTTAAAAGATACCTACAAAAGAGCTGAAGAATACGGCGTTGATCG
>DADN01000263.1:0-4078 GCA_002509665.1 Methanobacterium sp. UBA8 | reverse complement strand
CACTGCCACAATGACTTTGGACTTGCCGTTGCAAATACCATTTCAGGGTTCCTTGGTGGCGCAAACGCTGCATCAACTACTGTAAATGGAATAGGCGAAAGGGCAGGTAACACATCACTTGAGGAGCTGGTGATGAGTTTAAGAATTATTTATGGCCTTGATTTAGGATTCAATATTAAACATTTCTATGAACTTTCAAGACTGGTTGAAAAACTTACAGGTGTTTCAGTACCTGATAACAAAGCAATAGTAGGAAGAAACGTGTTCAGACATGAATCAGGAATCCATGTAGATGCAGTTATCGAAGAACCGCTTACCTATGAGCCATTTTTACCAGAAATGATTGGCCACCACAGAAAAATAGTCCTTGGAAAACATTCAGGATGCAGGGCAGTTAAAGCAAAGCTTGATGCATGCGGAATCGAAGTAACCAATGACGAACTGTGTAAAATCGTTGACCAGGTTAAAAAAAGTAGAGAGAAAGGTAAATACATAAACGATGAACTTTTCAACGAGATAGTCAGGTCTGTACGCAGTATGGCAGACCCTTAATTTATTATTTTTAAAAATACCTTTGATTTTAAACATCTATATCACAGGTTTGATCTTATGAATATCACAGAAAAAATACTTTCACGCGCAGCAGGGAAAAAAGAAGCACATCCGGGAGAAATTATCGAAGCTAACATCGATTTAGCAATGTCACACGACGGAACATCACCACCTACCATAAAAACATTTCATAACGTTGCTAAAAAGGTATGGGATCCTGAGAAGATTGTTATTGTTTTCGATCACAATATTCCTGCAAATAACATTGGTTCTGCCGAATTTCAAAAGGTAGCAAAGAAATTTGTAAAGGAACAGGGAATAAAAAATGTATACACCCATGGAGAAGGTATATGCCACCAGGTACTGCCTGAACGGGGTTATGTCAAGCCAGGGAAAGTTATAGTCGGCGCAGATTCGCATACCTGTACTTATGGAGCTTTTGGAGCTTTTGCAACGGGTATGGGTGCAACAGACCTTGCAATGGTATATGCAACTGGTAAAACATGGTTCATGGTACCGGAAGCATACAAAGTAACTGTTGACGGTGACTTAGGGAAATTTGTATCTGCAAAGGATGTTGTGCTCAACGTAGCTGGTGAAATCGGGTCATCTGGTGCTACATATAAATCACTGGAGTTTCACGGTGAAACAATTGATTCAATGCACCCTGCAGGAAGAATGACTATCTGCAACATGGCAATTGAAATGGGGGCCAAAAATGGAATTATGGAACCTAATAAAAAGACCATTGAATATCTTAAAAATATAGGAATCACTGATTTTGAAATTGTCAGGTCAGATAAAGATGCGGCTTACGAAAAAGAATATTCATTTGATGTAAACGACCTTGAACCTCAAATTTCATGTCCTCACGACGTGGATAACGTTAAAGGCATTTCCAACGTAAAAGGAGTATCTATAGATCAGGCACTCATTGGATCATGTACCAACGGACGGCTTGAAGATCTAAGAGAAGCAGCAGAAGTTTTAAAGGGTAGAAAAGTACATGAAGATGTAAGGCTGCTTGTAATACCTGCTTCAGCCAACATATATAAACAGGCCATGAAAGAAGGGCTTATTGAAACATTTATAGATGCAGGAGCCATTGTATGTAACCCTGGATGCGGGCCGTGCTTAGGGGCCCACATGGGAGTTATAGGTTCTGATGAGGTATGTATTTCCACCACTAACAGGAATTTCATGGGCAGAATGGGAGACCCAGAATCATATTTATACCTTGCAAATCCCGCAGTTGTAGCTTATTCAGCAGTTTTAGGAGAAATATCAAATCCTCAAGATTTATGAATAATTCAAATTTTGGAGCTAAATTATAAATCAAACTTAACTACAGTAAAAAAGGATACAATACAAAATTTATTCAAAATCTGTATAAATTCTCGACACCCTTCAAGTTCATTAAATACTTAAAAAAACACTCAAGGGAAAAATATGAACATGAACGTAATGGACCGGATAAAAGAAGTGGAAAACGATATAGGAAACCTCTCAAGCGCCCAAAAAATACTCCTTGCAACTGATGGGTCAGTTACAACAATACTAGATGTATTAAAAGGACATATAAATGTTGAAACACTTGTTCAGGAATTCAAAGAAGCAGATGATATCCAAGCTCAAGATTTAGACATCAACAAAGGAGACACCATTAATTACAGAACAGTAGTTATGAGTCACAACCCAGAAGAGCCGCTTATGCATGCTGTATCTTTAACTCCAGTTGATAAACTTACTAACAACTTCAAAGAAGACCTTTTAAAGGCAGATATTCCAATCGGAAGGATACTTCGAAAATACAACATTGAATCAAGAAGAGAAGTAACCCATATAGGCTTTGAAGATCCAGATGAAGAACTTAAAGCAATATTCAACACAGATTCAACCATGCTTACACGGGTTTACAATATAATCTATAAAGGGGAAATCTTAATCCAGATAAAGGAAACATTTCCTTACAGCTTATTCAGGGAATAAATGTTAAGATATTTTATTTATATAAACATAAAAATAACAACGATACTTACAAATAACTTATTCTATTATTTTTATAATTGAAAGGTGTGTATAAAATGGGACTTAAATTTAGAGATATCGTATCTTCTCATGAAATAAAATTAGATGAATTAAAGGGCAAAACAGTAGCATTAGACGCTGCAAATACCATTTATCAATTTTTATCAAGCATCAGGCAGATGGACGGCACTCCACTCATGGACAGCCAGGGAAATGTAACATCTCACCTGAGCGGTATCCTCTACAGGACATCATCCCTTGTTGAAAAGGGAATAAAACCCATTTACGTCTTTGACGGTAAAGCCCATATCCTTAAAAAAGATACACAGGACGGGAGGCGTAAGATAAGGGAAGAAGCAGAAGTACAGTGGAAAAAAGCTGTTGACGAGGGTAGAGTTGAAGATGCACGGAAATTTGCAATGCGTTCGTCCAGAATGACTCCCGATATCATTGAAGGGTCCAAAAAGCTCCTTGACTTGATGGGCATCCCATATATTCAGGCAATATCTGAAGGTGAAGCTCAAGCTTCTTACATGGTTGACAAAGGAGACGCTTGGTGCGTTGGCTCACAGGATTACGACTGTATGCTTTTTGGAGCACCTAGAATGCTTAAAAACATAGCTGCTAGAGGTTCCAAGTCACGATTAGAAATGATTTACCTTGATGAAGTTTTAGAAATGAACGGATTAACTCGTGAGCAGCTTGTTGATGTTGCAGTTCTTGTCGGCACTGATTTTAACGAGGGAATAAAAGGAGTAGGAGCCAAAAAAGGACGTAACCTGATTAAAAAACACGGTGATGTTTTCAAGGCATTGAAGCACCTCAAAGCAGAAATGGACATCGATCCTCAAGAAATCAGGGACATATTCTTAAACCATGATTGTATCGAAGATTACGATATTAAGTGGAATAAACCAGATAAAGAAGAGACGATCAAATTTTTATCCGATGAACATGATTTTTCGGCTGACCGTGTTGTGAGTGCTTTAGATAAGTTGAAGAAATTGAATCCAGCTCAAAAGAGTTTAGAACAGTGGTTTGGATAGATTAAGAATAAATTGTTCCCAAAATTAAATTTTTTTTATTCTGTTTAATTTAAAAAAATAAAAAAATAAAGGAATTATTTCCTTTTTGGCATTACCAACCCACCAAATACAGCTAAAATAGCTAATAAGATTCCAACTAAGGGTAATCCAGTTTTTTGTAGCGGTATTGTTTTGCTCGCTGCTTTTACAGTATTAGATTTTTCTAATGCATTGACTGTTATAGATTCAGTATTGCTGTTAATTGTTGGGTCATAAGTACTGGTACTTAAAACTGGATTTATGATATGATGACCTGGCTGAGCTATTCGTAGAGAAAGCAGCATGTAAGGATCCCCTACAGGTACATCCCCAATAGTCCAGGTTATAGTCCGTGTAGCAGGGTCGTAGGTATATGTTCCCACGTCAACATTAGCTCCAACGAATTCTAAACCTTCAGGGACAACATAAGTCAT
>DADN01000172.1:5479-7949 GCA_002509665.1 Methanobacterium sp. UBA8 | reverse complement strand
TAAACCAAGCCACATTCCTATCCTTACTAACAACCACCACCATACAACTAAACACGAGCAGCACAGCAACACTAAACCTAATAAACATCGCACAACCCACCAGTACTAGTAACACAGGAACCACAAGTTCAGGAACTTTAAACAGCACAGAATACCTGACAATCGCACAAAANNACCAACCAAAAAGCACCCAGCACAGCAAACAGCAGCATAGGAACCATAGGGTTCAAATCATTAGTCTATATGTACAGTCGAATACTCACACAGTACAGCAGTGCAGGAACACTCCCTTCAACGATCTTAGGCACCACAAACATAGCGGTATATAAAGTGATTTGGTTAGCAAGTGACAATATATACACTACAACTAAAGACTGGGCTATGTTGAATTCATTGGTTAGTCTTTTGAGTGCAGCTGGAGCCGAAGCATATGCCTTTGGTTTAGGTCCAAATACGCATATTACCATACTCGACTCTGCACCAGCCAACTCTCTGGTAGTTAACATTGCAGGTGGCGCATGTGCCGGAACCATCTATGAAATGGGTACCACTTGGTATAAAAATTTGAAGGGAAGTAGAGAAGTTTATACTATCTTTATTTCACCACCATCTACAGATATAAGAGGTCTTGCTTGGTTACCGNNAGAGCACATGATGATGACTTCTCTGATCCGTCATTCACAGGATTGGCAAATCCTGATCAGTTCCTATATAATAATGGATATGATTTCTTAGTTACCAGTGGAGCTCTTACAGAAATGGCCAATGCAATATTAAATGAGGCAATGGACTAAAAGATTGAAAGAAGAACTTAAAACACATACAATGAAAGATATTGGTCTGTTTATCAAATCAATATCCTATTTTTTTATTTTTTTAAATTAATTTTTTTAAATTAATTCTGTTAATACTAAGAAAATAGAGAACCATTTTATAAATAAATAGAATAAATCTCAAAGTGCATTTTGGTCAATTATGACCCCTATTAAAATTTGATCAATTTAGATTCTTAATCCATCTTTTAAAAACTTAGACTGGGAATAAGTCTAAAAATTAATCGTGTGAATTAAATATTATGATCCATTAGAAATCCTTTAATATTAAAATTTATAGAAAACTGAATATATTAAAAAAAACTAGTTATAACAAGTCCAACTTATATTATTAAATCTAAATCGTTAATTATATAATATAATATAGTTTATGGAGATTTAAACGGCCCAAAACCTTAAGAATTATATACCGATTCTGTATGGAAGTGAATTAATGGATGTAGATCGAACTCTTTCAATAATCATAATAATTTTTATTATCATTGGACTTTTAGGAGTAGTTTATATTATCTTAACTCCCAATGAAACTGAAAAATACACAGAATTTTATTTGCTTGGCCAAAATGGAAAAGCTGGAGATTACCCTACTAATTTAATCACAGGTGAAAGTGGTAACCTCACAGTGGGTGTTGTTAATCATGAATATTCAACATCCAGCTACCAGATGAAAATAATTAGAAATAATAGAACATTAAAAACAGAAAATTTCACCCTGACTAACGGTCAAAAAAAGGAGATACCATTTGAATTCACTCCAGAATATTCTGGACAATATAAATTTGAATTCAATTTGTACAAACTACCGGATAATACAACTGTTTACCGGTCACTTTTCCTTCTGGTAAATGTGACAAACTATTATGGTTAATCAGGAGGTTAAAATGAGAAATAAAAAAGTTGCAGTCACTGGTGGTCTTGGGTTTATTGGATCCCATCTGGTAGAGAGTCTATGCCAGGAAAATGAAGTAGTTGTGGTGGATAATGAATCCAGTGGCAGTATAAAAAACATTGAACACCTTGAATTTGAGAACATTAGCCTGGATTTAGGTGACATAACTAAAATTGACCTAAAAAAAACATTTGAAGATTGTGACTACATTTTTCATCATGCAGCAATGGCCAGTGTACCGGCCAGTGTTGCTGATCCATTGAAATGTAACTTAGTAAATGTTACTGGTACTTTAAGGGTTCTTCTGGCGGCTAGGGATGTTAATGTTAAGAAAGTTGTTTTTGCATCTTCATCTGCTGTTTATGGGGATAATACAGATTTCCCCCTATTGGAGAATGCTCCATTGAAATTTATTTCACCATATGCCCTATCTAAAGCCANNCAACTGGAGAGATGTACTGTCAATTATTTACTGATATTTATGGATTACCTACAGTTTCACTCCGGTACTTTAATGTTTTTGGGCCCCGGCAGGATCCCAACTCTCAGTACGCAGCTGTTATTCCCCATTTCATTGATGCTATACTGAATGAAAGAAAGCCAGTTATATATGGTGATGGTGAGCAGAGTAGGGATTTTATATATGTTAAACAAGTAGTGAATGCTAATTTACTTGCATGTCAATCTAAACTGACAGGATCATTTAATATTGCCACTGGAAAGAGCACATCCATCAATGAACTGGTGG
>DADN01000172.1:0-5450 GCA_002509665.1 Methanobacterium sp. UBA8 | reverse complement strand
TTCTCTGGCAGATAATAATAAAGCCAGAACTTTTGGTTTTAATCCCCCTGAGAAGTTTATTGATGATCTGAGGGAAACTGTAGAATGGTTTATTGAGAATAAAAATGAGATATGAATTGTTAAATAACTTAGATTTAGATAATTTACTCAGCCTATTCAAGTATGTGCCTCAGGTATCTGAAAATTTGAAACATTAATTTTTCTTTGAAGCTCAGGAAGTTTCCCAAAAAATAGGTGATGAATTGGACCAAAAAAAAAACACTATGTCAAATTTGGATAAATTGATTCAAATAGGTCGAAATCCACTTTTCATATTAATATTAATCACAGTAGGGATAATTTCATATTTACTCACTGTTNNACTGTTCAGATGAGAATAGGTGTTCCTTATTGGGATGTTTTCAATTACCTGAATACTGCTACCTATTTTGCAAGTACGGGTGCTAAAGGTGTCAGTGACTTTATATATCTCCCACCACTAATTCCATTCTTAACTTCCCTTATTTTCAGAATGGGATATGTATCCATAAATGCTATTTTCATCGTGAGTGCAGCCCTATCCCTGCTAGGAGTTGTTGGGTTTTATTTACTCCTAAAACAGCGTTTTAATCCAATTCAAAGTTTTACAGCTAGTTTAATATTCATTTCATTACCAGTTATAATGAGTTGGACTACCAGTGGCAATATTGACATTCCAGGAGTTGTTTTTTCAATTTGGACTATCTATTTCCTTGTAACTGGCATCAAAGAAAATCCTAAATTATTATATCTTATTTTACCTTTTTTTATACTGGCTTTCCTTTNNCCCATGCTGCTTTACTGTTTGATTAATTTTGATCTTATTAAACAGATCAAAAATATAAAAAAAACTATTTTATGGATAGCTGCAGAGTTTACAGTTTTATTTACCATCTCCATAATTTTACTGGTGAAATTAGGAATTTTATCATCAATATACACCCTAATAATAGGGGTTGCCACATCTTCATCCACCGGTGTGGGTGATGTTGCTTATAACCCCAATTTACTGTATTATCTGGAAAATTTATTGAATTNNTTCTGGAAGCTACCAACAAATATTGAACCCTTCTCAGGCTACGCCATCAATATTAGCATATTTTACCTCTTTGATTGTTGTATTGGGATTATTATTTTATATTTATCAAGCTCTAAGTTCAAAAATTGGGAGAAGAAATGAAAATAAATCAGAAATCAAGAAGTCAATTATTAACATCTCCACTTTAATGAAAACAACTATTATAACAGGCTTGATCATTGCGTGTGCTGTTAGTTTCTATTATAAATCATTTATTCTAAGCGAAATTATTTTAGTGTTAACTTTATACATTTTCTATAAATTTTTAACCACAGGAATGGTTAAACACACCCCTGAATTAAGTTTGGATTTCATGTTTTTATCATGGTTCTGTGCCTATTTAATATTTCAAGGGATTTTACCAATGAAAGTTGACAGGTATTTTATCACTATGGCTCCTGCATTTGTATATTTCATTATTTTAGGTTTTAGTGGATTTATGAAAATAATCGAACCTAAAATTAAATCTAAGGCTATTAAATCCTGGGGAATTTACATAATTTTAGCTTTGGTGTTTTTATCGTCTGCAACTGCAACTTATATGGGTCATACTCCCAAAAAAACATTTACCATGGACATAGGAGAGTCATGTGAATGGATTATTGAAAATGACCCCAACTACCAGGAAAAAGTCATATCATCAGATTATCCTAATGCAGTGACTTGGTATCTTAAAAAAGGAATATTGGGAGGATATCCAAGACTTTTTAACAGTCCTGATGAATTTGCTGATTATCTCCAAATAAATGGTGTGGATTACTATATAGACTCCATCAGTAACCCTCATCCCGATTTAAAGGGTTATCACATTATCAAATCATTTGGAGTTGTAGTTATATACGAGAAATATTAAATTGAATTTTTTTAAAATTTGAACAAATAATCAATAAAAAGGCCAAAAAAATTAAAATATTAAAGTGAAGACTTAAATATAAAATTAGAGTATAAATTAATGGAATAAGACAGTAATACTCTTTACTGCATAAATATTTAATAATAGATGATTAATAAAAGGAATAGTAAATTTTAGATATTTATTTAGGCTTCATAACTTTAATTTAATAAAATATATTTTTAAATAGCTTAAGTATCAAGATAAAATAACCATTTCAATCTTATAGAATTTATCGATTTAATGAAAGTCTTGATTAATTATGAATTGGTTATAGAAGGTTTATAGAGGTATCCAAATGAACTGGAAAGATAAAAACGTACTTATAACAGGAATTGGCGGATTTGCTGGGTCTTATCTTGCTAAAAAACTTATTAACAAAGAAGCTAATGTTTATGGATTAATCCGAAGAAGAGCCGATGGTACAATAGCTAAAAACATTATCGACAGAGGTATTGCTGGTGAAGTAAACCTGATTGAAGGTGATCTTACTGATGTAACATCTCTTGCTGATGCCCTTGATCAGTCTGAGCCTGATTACATTTTTCATCTCGCAGCCCAGTCCTTTGTAGAAAGATCATTCCATAATTCCCAGGAAACCCAGAATATTAATTGCATGGGAACTGCAAATCTCTTGGAAACAGTACGTGTTAAAGATTCCGACTCCAAAATAGTCTTCGCAGGATCCAGTGAAGAATACGGGTTAGTTCTTTCATCTCAGGAACAGTATGAAAAAGCTAAAAAAGATTACGGAACCGTTTTCCCTGAACCTGAAAATATTCCTGAAGTGCCTATCAGCGAAACCAATCCATTGAGACCAATGTCTCCTTATGCTGTGTCTAAAGTTTATGGCGATTACTTAATGCGAAATTATTACCATTCTTATGGAGTAAATGCAGTGGTTTCTCGTGCTTTTAACCATGAAGGAGCCGGAAGAGGAATAATGTTCGTTACTTCTGTGGTAACCAACCAGATTATGAAACTAAAATTCGGTGAAATTGACCGTATTGTTATTGGAAACCTTAACGCTCTCCGGGATTGGTCACATGTTCAGGATATAGTCAATGGATACTTGTTACTTGCTGAAAAAGGGCAGGGTGGAGAAGTTTATAACCAGGGATCTATGCGCACTAATTCCGTTTTAAGCTACATTCTTCTTGGATTAGAGGAAGCAGGTTGGAATGTGAATGGAATTGAGGCTGTTAATGGGGGTAAGGAGATCCAGGATCCAACAGAATTTGATGAAAGTCCAATATTTGGTATTAAATTTCCAAAAACCAAAGTGGACCAGTTAATTTTAGAGGGAGAACTGGAATATACCATTAAAGACAAGGGAATACGGGTAAATACACAACAGGGAGACGTGATGATCGAGTTCAACCCAGATCGGTTCAGACCTGCTGAAGTACCTATCCTATTAGCCGATACCAATAAAATCCAAAAATTGGGTGCAAAGATAGAATTTAGTTTAAATAATATCTTAAAAGATCAGCTGAATTATTTTTTGAAAAAAGAGAATCGAAGCAATTAATTTTAGATTTAACCCAATATATCACTTAAATAGTTTATCTTAATCTTTAGAATATTAAATAAACTATTTTCCAATTTTATTTTATTAAAATTTATCAGGAAGTCATATAATGAGTGATGTAAGATTAATGGCAAAAAACACTGCAGTGCTATTTATTTCTCAGCTTTTAACTTACGTTATAGCTTTTTTTGTTACAATATATTCTGCCCGTTATCTTGGAGTTGCTGGTTATGGGCTTATCCAGTATGCTTTAAGTTTAAGTGCAATATTAATTATTTTAACTGAATTAGGATTGTCTACTTTATCTATTAGGGAAATTGCCCGGGATAACAGTCTGGCAACAAAGTATACATCCAACATACTCCTAATAAAAACGATATTATCATTATTAACTATATTGATAACTTTCGCTATTGTTAATGTGATGAACTACCCTCAGAGTACTGCTTATGTAGTTTACATTATCATGGGATCCTATGTAGTAAATGCATTTACCACAATTTTTTCTTCACTTTCTCAGGCTTACGAAAAAATGGAATACCTTGCAGTGGGATCCATCCTTAATAGTGTCATCATGCTGGCTGGAGTACTACTGGTAATGCATTACAACTTGAATATTGTTATGTTTGCTACAATTTACCTTATTGACAGTCTTATTTGCCTAATTTATTGGATTATAATATCTTCTTGGAAATTCGTTTTACCTAAATTTGAATTTGATTGGGATTTTTCAAAGATTACAATCAAAGAATCAATCGCCTTTGCAATGTTTGGTATATTCACATTAATTGCATTTAAAATAGATAATGTTTTATTATCATTACTTTCAGGGGATTATGCAGTGGGTATTTATTCCGCTGCTTACAATTTGATGGTGGTTATAACATTCATCCCCACTGTCTATGTAATGTCCATATACCCCATTTTGTCAAGATTCTATGTTTCAGCAAAGGAAAGCCTAAAATTTTCCTATGATAAATCTTTGCAATACATGTTCATAGTGGCCTTGCCAATTGCAGTGGGAACCACATTACTTGCAGATCAGATTATACTCATGATTTATCAATCAGCATTTGAAGCATCCATACTTGTCCTTCAAATTCTAATTTGGACCATTCCATTAATATTTTTAGACAATGTATTATCTACATCCATGTCATCCATAAACAAACAGCAAAATGCCATGAAAATTATGTTCTTTGCTATGATCTTCAATATAATCTTGAATATAATATTCATTCCAATGTACGGTTATAAAGCAGCCGCTGGCATCACAGTATTAACTGAACTATTCACATTCACGTTTTATTCCCGCAATATGTCCAGATACGATTATAAAATCGATTTAAAAAGGATTTTACCCAAACCTGTAATTGCCAGTGTTATCATGGGTTTATTCATATACTTAACACAATTCAACATATTCATAGAAATTTGTATAGCCATATTGATCTATTTCGGAGTTTTATTTTTACTGAGAACATTTAAAGAAGAAGATTTTGATTTAATAAGACAATTGAAAAATAAAGAGTGAGCCCTTCGTTAATTACTTGAATGTTATTCATTTTTTCCCTAAAATTTGCATTGGAGTTAAAAAATAAAACCGCAAATAATTGTTTTGATTTCCATCTAAAACAATTTATTACTTAAATTAGGCAGATATGACGTATATTCTCTTAAAACCACAAAGTAAAAAAATTAAGCGAAAGCTTTAAAAGATTCTTATTCTAAAGATACCATAGTTATGACTAAGGATATTTTAGTCTTATAATGGTCATTAAAAGATTCTAAAAGAATGTATTGATAAGATGATTAGTATTACCCATATATGAATATGGCTATTATTAATAAAAATTAAAAGAGATTAACATAGTTTCAGATTAAAATTAAGACATTAAGTAAAAACATTTATATTATAAAGGAGACCACCT
>DADN01000301.1 GCA_002509665.1 Methanobacterium sp. UBA8 | reverse complement strand
TTTTTAAACTTATAAAATTGATTTGAAATTAAATTTTCATGCTTAAAGCACATCAACAAATTTTATTATATAATCAAATATTAGGTTAATCACTATAAAATAAGTCAAAATATTAATTGAAGCCTTCAATTAAAAAAAGAATGGGTTTAGCGCATCATNNTTCATTGCTTTTTTGGTAACGTTGTAATATTTAAGAAGCTCTTTAACATCTTCATTTTTCATACCCGAACCCCTAGCTATTCGTTTTACACGTGACTGTTTTATAACTTCAGGGTGTGTAAGCTCGTGTTCGGTCATGGAGTCCATCATAATTTTATATTTGGTTAATTTTTCTTCTGTTACCTGGGAAGCGTTCTTTGGAAGTTTATTTCCCATTCCAGGGATCATGTTCATAACCTGCTGCATTGGCCCCATTTTATTCATCATTTCAAACTGTGAATACATATCTTTAAGGGTGAATTTACCGCTTAACATGGCATCCATTGTATCCACATCGATATCTTCTTCAGCGATTTCTTCTGCCTTTTCAAGGAGTGTCCTAATATCTCCCATTCCAAGAAGCCGTGATATAAACCTTTCAGGGTCAAATGCTTCAAAGTCGTCTATTCGCTCTCCAGTTCCAATGAATTTTATAGGTGCACCAATTTCTGATACTGCAGATAGTGCTCCACCACCTTTTGCAGAACCGTCTAATTTTGTGATGACTATAGAACCTACATCTGTAGCTTGATTAAATGCAAGAGCCTGTTCTCGTGCTTGCTGACCTATTGTTCCATCGATAACATGCATAACTTCATTAGGATTTACAATTGATGACAACTGTTCCATTTCATTAAGAAGGTCCTGTTCCTCTTTATGACGTCCTGCTGTGTCTATAATTACAATATCGTTCTTTTTAAATTGTTCAATACCTTTTTTAGCAAGGTCAAGAGCGTCTTTATTTTCTGGATCTCCATACAATGGTACATCCATATTTTCGGTCAGCTGGCGAAGCTGTTCATATGCTGCAGGTCTCCATGTATCTGTACTTACAACTGCAGGCCTGAAACCTTTTTTCTGCAGGTATCTTGTAAGTTTCCCAATTGTGGTTGTTTTACCGCTTCCTTGAAGTCCTACAAACATTATTTTATACGGTTTAGCATTAACTTCGACTTCTTCTGCTTTGCTACCTACCAGGTTTACAAGTTCTTCATAAACAATGGTTATAACATATTCCCTTGGTGTAATTCCTTTAGGAGGCTCTTCTTTGAGTGCCCTCTCTTCTATTGTTTTTGAAAGTTTAAAAACAAGCTTAACATTAACGTCTGATTGAATAAGTGCCCTTTGAATGTCCTTTACAACTTCTTTTACCACTTCTTCATCGATTATGGGCATACCTGCTAATTTTTTCATTGTATTGGTCAAGTTCTTACCTAAATTGCCTAACATGATCTGCCTCTATAAATTTTATAATTTTCATTAATATTTTTTAAGTAGGTCTCTTGAATTTTCGATTTCTTATTTATAAGTTGTAAGCAATAAAATTTGCTTTATATTTTAATTAGGAGTTATTTAAACTAATGTAAAATAGTAAAATACATTATTAAATATACCTTATGTTATAAAAATATCTTTGTATATTATATTGACGATATAAATTAGATATCAAATATTAAATTTTTCCGTGTTTTAATAATGATAATACATGTCTCGGTGATAAAATGCTTGATAAACTTAAAAAAACCCTTGAAGAATCACCTATAGTGAAAAAAGGTGAATATAATTATTTTGTACATCCAATAACTGACGGTATAATGCTTGTTGAGCCTGATCTTTTAAAAGAAGTCTCAAATGCAATTACAAAAGTTGCAGATTTAAAAGTTGATAAAATCGTGTGTATGGAAGCAATGGGAATCCATATTGCAACTGCACTTTCCCTTGAAACAAACATTCCATTTGTGGTTGTTAGAAAAAGGTGTTACGGCTTGAAAGAAGAAGTTGCAGTCCATCAGGTTACAGGTTACAGCGAATGTGAGCTTTACATAAATGGACTTAGAGAAGGGGACAGAATATTGGTTGTAGATGATGTATTGAGCACAGGCGGAACTATGGTGGCAGTTTTAAATGCCCTTAAAAGTGTAGGGGTAGAAATTGCAGATATAGTTGTTGTTGTTGAAAAAGGAACTGGGAAAGAGCGAGTTAAAAAAGAAACAGGTTACGATGTCAAAACCCTTGTTAAAGTGGATGTTAATGGGGGTAAAGTTGTAATAGAGGACTGTATACTTTAAATGAGTAGATACCATGCTTAATTACGATTTTAGACTGGATGAAGTTGTTCAAAAAATAAAGGAAATGAATGCAAAGGCAGTTGGCATTCAGTTTCCAGAGGGTCTTAAAATTCATGCAGTCCGTGTTGCAGAGAAAATAGAGAATGAAACTGATGCAGTGGTCATAATTTCAGGTGATCCCTGTTATGGTGCATGTGATGTTTCAGATACTCATATGAACGGTCTAGTGGACTTAATTGTACATTTTGGCCATATAGAATTCCCAATCGAGTATAAGGTACCTGTTTTATTTATTGAAGCATATTCTAAGATAGATATAGATAATGTACTTAAAAAAAGTCTTCCATTTCTTGAAAACTATAAAAAAATAGGTTTGGTAACCACTATCCAGCATTTGACACTTATAAGTCAGATCAGCGGTTTTTTAGCTGGCAGCGGTAAGGAAGTGGTAATGAAAGAAGGTACTGGAACAAGAAAAGGTCAGGTACTTGGTTGTAATTTCTCGGCTATTAAAGACGTTGATGCAGATGCATTTCTGTTTATTGGAAGCGGTAATTTCCATGCCCTTGGAATAACGCTCTTTACAGAAAAGCCAGTTTTTATTGCAGACCCTTACATGAATGAAGTAAGGACTATAGATGAATTTAGGGATAGAATACTCCGAATACGGTTTGCGAGGATAACAAAGGCAAGTGATGCTCAGAAGTTTGGAATTATTGTTTCATCAAAAAGAGGTCAGTTCCGGCTTGACCTTGCAAAAAGTTTAAAGAAGATGATAGATAAAGAAAAAAGAGAAGCATTTATAATAATGCTGGATAACGTTTCACCGGATCTTTTGATTCCTTATATGGACTTGGACGCGTTTGTTGTAACTGCATGTCCGAGAGTGGCCATAGATGATGCAAGTATGTATAAAAAGCCGCTTTTAACACCTAAAGAACTTGAGATAGTTCTAAATAAAAGGGAATGGGAAGATTACAAAATAGATGAAATTGAACATGTATAAATAATATAAAGAATGTAACAACATAAGATAATTATAAACAATGATCAAAAATTTTAAAATTTTTAATGATAATTATATAAAAAAATAAAGGAAAAATTAAGGAAGTTTTACTTATTTTAGTTGAGGTGAACTAATGAAAGCTAAATCTGGAGACTTTGTCTTACCTGGTGACGTATTGGGGGTCACTGAAGAGTTTGTTCCATCTGAATGGACATATGAAGAAGATGGGGAAATCAAATCACTGGTGGTTGGAAAAGTCGCAATCGATGAGAAAAATAAAAAAATATCTATAATTCCAAAAACAGGCACTCCAGCTCCTGTGGAAGTTGGTAAAACTATAGTTGGGCAAGTAACTGAAGTTAGAGGCCAGAGAGCTTCAGTAAAAATAGAAAAAATTAAAGGTATTGATAGGGAACTTACAACTTCATTTGTTGGAGGTATACATATCTCACAGGCCCAGAAAGGATATTTATCTAAATTAACTGAGGCTTTTAGAATTGGGGATATAGTAGAAGCTAAAGTTACAAAAGTTATAGGTCTGGATAATGTAGATCTTACAACTGCAAATGAAGAACTTGGAGTTCTAAAGGCAATGTGCACAAAATGCAGGCACTACATGGTAAAGACAGATAATGAACTTGTATGCTTAAACTGCGGAAGAAAAGAAAGACGAAAAATTTCCGCACAATATAAGGGTTAAAATCCCTCATTTTTTTATTTTATCTACTTTTCAGCGCTAAAAAATTTTAAAGTTAGTTTTTTCATGTTTATTTAGAAAAGTGGTATTATGGATCTATTTGATGAAGTACTTAGATTAGTAACAGGTATAATTTTCGTAATATTTTCTGTTTATGGGCTTAAAAATATTGATAACATAGCTAATAAAGATTCATGGCTTGATGAACGTGTTTCTAGTTACAAATCTAAAAAGAATTTATTTAAAGCTCTTTTTATAGTAGTAATGATTTGTGGAATTGGCATTGTTTCTGTTTATGCTCTAATACTTTNNTGGCTTAGTTACTAGTTTAAGGTCTTAAGTTAGAATATTTCAAAATTAATTGCAAAGTCGAAAAGTATATAATCTAAAATTTAATATAAGATTTCATACTATGAATTAGAAATAAAATTTGATAACAGTATTATACATAGTATATTTTTATTTTGTAAATGATTATAAAGTTATTAGTAAAAACTTAGGTACAAAGTTAAGATTTTTCATGGTTTGAGGGACTAAAATGAAGATTATAAAAGACACTAAAAATGAACTGGAAATTGAAATTACAGGCGAAACCCATTCTTTATGTAACGCACTCAGAAAAGCTTTGATGGAAGATAAAAATGTTGAATCTGCAGCATATGTTATAGCCCACCCTATTGTAGGAGAACCAAATTTATATATTAAAGGTAAAAACCCAAGGAAATCCCTTGAAAAAGCTGCAAAAACACTTCAAAAAAGAAGTGACGAATTCAAAGGTCTTCTGGAAGCCTCTTTAGAGGAATAATTTTTATATGAAAAATAAAAAATTCAGGATCATTAAAAGAGAAATACGAATTTTAGGAGTGGATGATGCTCCTTTTCCTCCTCATACAAAAAACAACGTCATGTTAATTGGCACCATCTTCAGGGGAGGGACATGGCTTGATGGGGTCTTAAGGACTTACATCAAAGGAGATGGCATAGATTCAACTGCAAAAATCATCAAAATGGTAAATGACTCCCGACATAAAGACCAGATTGGAGTTATCATGCTTGATGGAATTACTTTTGGCGGATTCAACATTGTAAATATAAATGAAATCTTTGATAAAACAGGCATTCCCCTTATCGTTATAATGAGAAAGTTTCCAAACTTTGAGAAGATTAAAAAAGCTTTAATGAGATTTGAAGACTGTAAAGAAAGATGGGCATTAATACAGGAAACAGGGACAGTTTATAAAATAGAAAACAAAGAACCGTTATATATTCAGATATGCGGCATTGATCTGGAAGATGCCCGCGAAATAGTTGACATTGCCACAACAAGAAGCGCTATACCGGAACCTATAAGGGTCGCTCATCTTATAGGGGCAGGAGTTGTAACTGGTGAATCCAAAGGAAGCGCATAGAATTAATTCTGTGGATGTGATTAAATAAAAACTCCTTATTTAACTGTAGATGCTGTAATATTATGTGGAGATGACTCCATAGCCTTAATTCAACGAAAATACGATCCATATAAAGGATCATGGGCTTTACCTGGCGGATTTGTTGAATTTGGGGAAACAGTAGAGTCTGCAGTTTTAAGAGAAGTTAAAGAAGAAACTGGTCTTGAAGTAGACATAATCGAGCTTGTGGGAGTTTATTCAGATCCTGAAAGAGACCCAAGGGGACATACCGTTACATTATGTTACCTTACAAAAAAAATAGGCGGAAGTTTAATGGCAGATACTGATGCTTCCAGTGCACGATATTTTAAGAAAGATGAAATTTTGAAACTTAAACTCGCATTTGACCATGATGTTATCTTAAAAGATGCATTTAAGTTATTAAATAGAGGTAGAACATAGATACAAATCTATTTCAGTATATGAATATGATAGTCCGATTTTTAAAAGACCACAAAATAATTCTTATTAATGATTTTAAACTCGGATAAAGTTTATAAGTGTTGAGAAACTATTTTTTTTAATCACAGTTACAATAATTTTTAGATTAAGTTACTATTAAACTCACAAATACATAAAACTAAAAAATTTATTTATCTAAAAAATTGATCAAACTGATAAGGAGGACTAAAATGGAATTTTGTCCAAAATGTGGAACTGTCATGTTTCCTAAGGATAACTGCTTTAAATGTAAATGCGGATATGAACGGGAAATAACTAAAGAACAAAAAAACGAGTATGAGGTCTCTGAAAAAGTATCATCTAATGATAATATAATAGTTAAAGGTGAGGATGTAAGGACATTACCAACTACTCGTGCAATTTGTCCAAAGTGTGGCAATAAAGAGGCCTACTGGTGGCTTCAGCAGACCCGAAGGGCTGATGAATCTGAAACAAGATTTTTAAGATGCACTAAATGTGGGCAGACCTGGCGGGAATATGATTAAATAAATCAACTATCGTTCATCAATTGATGAATTTTAGAAATATAAGACCTTACACAATAGTGAAGGGGTTATTTTATGAAAGAAGATTCAGAAAAAGAGAATTCTAAGGGTAAAGTGGAAGAAACTTCCACAATTTCCAGGAATTCAGATAATAAAGTGGAGGAAGAATCCACCACTTCTAAGTCTAGAGAGGATTTCTTAAAAAAAATGGATTCTATGTTTCCAACTCGTAAATCTGGAGAAAAAGATAAAAAGATGGAAAATTTAGAAGATCAAACCCCTAAAGACTCTGAAGAACAAAAACATAAAAATTCAGAAGGTCAGGACAAAGAGCATGATCCTCATGCATTTCCAATGATCGGGGATTTTATAAGTTCTGATAAATGGAAAAATCTTAAATCTGGAAAGAGCAACCTGGTACTCGTAATAGGAGTTGTTGCAGGTATTTTACTGATATATACCGGTATTTCTTTAATGATGGGATCCGCGGGATCTTCTGAGAGAGTAGCGGATAATGTACAATTTGAGGATGTTTCATCGTTTTCAGCATTTTTAATCTTAGCAGGAGCTCTTTTAATGGGAGGAGTTTTAGTCCGTAGATTTCTTGACAAATCTTTTTTTAAAGGAATAAATAAAGAAATCGAGTCACACAATGGAACGTCTTCTAATTCAACTGAAAAAGAATAAGGTATAATATAAATAGAACTAATAAATAATAGAATAACAGAAAGTCTTAAATTGAAGGAGGATAAAAATGTTTAAAGCGGTTCTGAGCGATTCGAACATCTTAAAAACCAGTTTTGATGCTATATCTTCTATTGTAGATGAAGTACAGATGCAGGCCGATAGTGAAGGTCTAAGATTAGATGCACTGGATAGATCACATATCACATTCGTACACCTTGAACTTAAACCACAATTATTCGATGAATTTACTATCGACGAGCCTTTAAAAATAAATGTGGATACAGAAGAGCTCATGAAAGTCTTAAAAAGAGCAAAAAGCAACGATATTGTTGAACTTTCAGTAGATGAAGGAAATCTTATTCTTATATTTGAAGGGGATGCAAGACGTAGGTTTAAAATAAGGCTTATAGATATTGAATATGAAGCACCAAGTCCACCAGACCTTGAATATCCAACTGAATTTGAAGTTCCATTCAGTCTCCTTAAAAATTCTATTCAGGATATTGAAATAGTATCCGATAAAATTGCACTTATGGTTGATCNNGTTGATGAGGATAAATTCATTGCAGAAGCTGAAGGTGAATTTGGGGATGCAAAAATTGAGTATCTTCACGGGGAAAAGATAGATACAAAATCAAAATCCATTTTTTCACTTGAAAAAATTAAAGAGATGTTAAAAGCAGATAAATTTTCAGATGCAATTGTTTTAAAACTTGGAAATGATATGCCTCTTAATCTCTCCTTAAAAATGGTTACCGATGAAGGAGAACTTAGTTTTCTTTTAGCTCCACGTATAGAAAGTGAAGAATAGAATTCATATGAATACAAAAAAGTTAATTGACTCAAAAAATACAATTAAGTACAGTAATCTAAAATGCGAGGAATAAGGTTGGATGAGTTTTTCCAGAGATTGAGGGAAATCCAAAAAAAAGAACGTAGTACAAGTGGGTTAGCTGATGTTGGAGATAATTTCTATAAAGATGTTCACAACTATTTAGATAAGCTGATAATGAAAATAGGTAATAATCCTTTTTCTTTTGAATCATATCTCCTTAGGGATGCGAGGAGAATCGCAGCAGAAATCTGTGAAAGGCGGGAATATAAAATAACAAGTAGTGCCTTGATGAATGTGCATCGTACATATGGGATATTCGATGAAAAATCTGAGAACTCAGATGTAAATTCTCCTGCAATCCCCCCTGCAAACTTAACCCCCGAGGAAGAAGATCTTTATTATTCTCTCGTAAAATCACTTTCAAAATACAGGCAGGGGATGAAGTCTCCTTTATCCCAATTTAAAGCTAAAAAGGTAAAACCGGAATTAAAATCTAAAGCACCAGATATTCCTGAGCCATCTGTGCAGTTAGTTAATGAAAATCAAAGCACTAGCAAGGTTAAAAAAGCAGTACCTGCTGGAATTGAACAGGATATTGAAAGTTTTCAGGCATATGCGAGTCCTGGATTTGAAGCACCTGATATAGAACCTCCTATAGAACCTGAATTGGAACTAGAAATTGAACCTGAAATAGACTTTGAAAGTCTTGAGAAAGGAATTTCAAAGGCATCTGATCAAAAGGATCCAGTTAAAACACTAATGGTTCTTGAAGAGCTCCCTTCTATTATGTGTATTGATAAAAAAGTTTACGGCCCTTTGTATCCTCAGGATATAATTACGATGCCTGAACCAAATGCAATGATACTCATAAAGAATAATAAAGGGAAATTTATTGAGAAATATAAAAAAATAGCTTACAGATGAGTAATAGTCATGTAGAACTACTTGATGCTCTTATTTCCCAAAAGTATGCATGATATGATCTAATAGTGGAACTATACTGGTCTAAAATAGTCTATTATGAATATATCTTTGCATATTGTAATACATATTATCTAATTTTTGTAGGAATTGATGGAATTAATCCAAACATATAAATAAACTATTAAGAATAAATAATGCTAATATCGATTAAACTTTGAAAAGTATAAGCCGACAGAAACTTTGTTTCTGGGGTATCAAATCATAGATTTGAAACATTTTCAAGCCAAAAAACCTTAAGAAACTGTATTTCTCAGGCTTCAAAATCCCCGATTTTGAGAACCACTGGTTTTATTGGCTTTTTTCAGAGTTCAACATAACTATATTTTTAATCGTAAATATATGGTTTATTTTTATAAATAGAGGTGATTATAATGAAAATTCCAAAAGAAAGAAGAACTTACTGTCCAAGTTGTAAAAAACATACTCTTCATGAAGTATTCCAATCCAAAAAAAGGAAAGCAAGCGAGCTTAAATGGGGGCAGCGTCAGTTCAGACGGGTCACAAGCGGGTACAGAGGTTATCCAAGGCCACTTCCATCTGGAAACAAACCAGTCAAAAAACTGGATTTAAGATACAAATGTAAAGAATGTGGAAAAGCACACATTAAAAGAAACTCATTTAGAGCAGGAAAAGTGGAGTTTGTAAGTTAGGTGATCTCATGGCAATTACAGGAACTCATAAAAGTAACTTTTTAAAAGTCAAATGTTTGGACTGTGGAAATCAACAGACTGTATTTGATCACGCAGCATCAAACGTCCAGTGTATCATATGTGGGAAAACACTGGTAAAGCCAAAAGGCGGAAAATCTGAAATAGTAGCTCAGATTATTGAAGTCCTTGATTAAGTAAAGTTAAGGGCTAATCCAAAATCAGGTGTTTTAATGGTAAGAATGAAAAGAGAATGGCCCAGCGAAGGAGATCTAATAGTAGGAACAGTGCACAAAGTTTTAAACTATGGTGCATTTGCTTCTCTTGAAGAATATGAAGGAAAAGAAGCATTTATCCACATTTCTGAAGTATCTTCTGGATGGGTAAAAAATATCAGGGATTATGTCCGTGAAAACCAGAAAATCGTTGCAAGGGTCTTAAGGGTAAACCCTAAAAAAGGCCACGTCGACGTTTCCATGAAAAGGATAAGGGAAGATCAAAGGACAAGGAAAATTCAGCAGTGGAAAATCGAGCAAAAAGCTGAAAAACTGCTTGAAATATCTGCAAAATCAATAGGAAAAGATCTTGATGCAGCATATGATGAAATTGGGTATGCTATCATAGATGAATTCGGTGATCTTTACGAAGCATTTGAAACAGCTGCAGAAGAAGGCGAAAGTGCACTTAAAGATAGAGGAATAGATGGGGAATGGGCAACAACTATAGCTGAAGTTGCTAAAAAGAATATATCTCCTCCTGAAGTTCAGATAACTGGATACATTAACTTAAAATCGTATGCACCAAATGGCGTGGATATAATAAAGAAGGCACTCGGATCTGTTGAGGCTGATAATATTTTGGTTCAATGTGTTGGAGCTCCAAGATATAGGTTAATAGTTAAATCTTCTGATTACCTTACAGCAGAAAACCTAATGAAAGATGCAGCACAGCAGTGCATTGAACTTGTTGTTGAGGAAGGCGGGGAAGGCGAATTCCAGCGTGAATTAGAATAGAAAGATAACTCCATAATAGTATGCTACAGGTCTTTTAATGAAAATGAAAATGAAAAAGTGTAAATCCTGCGGGGAATATACACTTAAAGACAAATGTCCTTACTGTGAAGGTGAAGTTGGAGTGGTATATCCACCTAAGTATTCTCCTGAAGATAAATATGGGAAGTACAGGAGAATACTTAAAAAACAACTGCTTAAAAAAAGGAGTGATTAGATGAATAAAACTTATGTGCAGATGATAGAAGAAGTGGATCTCAAAGAACCCATATTCATAGAGGCACTTCCTGGAATCGGTCACGTTGGTAAATTAGTTGCAGAGCATATAATTCATGAACTCGATGCAAAAAAATTTGCAGAGTTATACTCACCATCATTTCCGCCACAAGTCTTTGTAAGTGAAGAAGGGCTTATTGAACCAATGAAAAATGAGTTTTACGCACTTAAAGGTGACAATGGGCAGGATTATATAATTCTTGTTGGAAACACCCAAGGTTTAAGTCCAGAAGGTCAACACGAAGTATGCGGAATTATACTTGACCTTGTAGAAAAATACGGGGTTAAACAGATGTTCACCCTCGGCGGTCTTGGAACAGGACAGCCTATTGAAAAATCAAAAGTTTTAGGTGCAGCTACTACATTAGAACTCGCAGAAATGCTAAAAGAACATGATGTAACTCTAAGATCCGCAGACGGCGGTATAATCGGAGCATCAGGCCTTCTTTTAGGAATGGGAATGCTTCGAGGTATTAATGGAGTATGCCTTATGGGTGAAACGCCAGGTTATTTCATAGATGCTGATGCATCTAAAGCAGTTTTAACAGTTTTAATTGATATACTGAATATGGAAATGGATGTCGCTAAATTAGAGGAAAGAGCAGAAGAAACTCGTAAGATGATATCTAAAGCTCAGCAAATGGAGCGAGAAATGGCTGAAAGAATGCACATAGCTCCTGGCGAAGAAGATTTAAGATACATCGGGTAATTATACTACTTTTTAAACCCGATTACTATTTATTTTAATTTAATTTTTGAGTGATTGTATATGATAATCAATGCAGATCTACACATTCACAGTCTTTATTCGATGGCTACTTCAAAAAATATGGTTATAAGTACAATTGCATCTGAGTCCAAACTTAAAGGGCTGGATTTAGTTGGTACTGGTGATGCTTTTCACCCTGAATGGCTTCAAATTATAAAAGACAGTACAGAACCTTCAAAAACAGGAATATATTCAGTTAAAAAATGTGATGACGATTCACAGACGCGTTTGATAAAGAGTGTAGAACATCCTGAAACCAGTACAAATAAATGTAAATTTATTTTAACCGCGGAAGTTGAAGACCGCAATAGAGTCCATCAGCTCATTATTTTACCTTCAATTGAATCTGCTTACCGGATAAGGGAAGAATTACCATCTAAAAATATAGATAAAGAAGGTAGGCCGAGAGTTGATATGAACGGGGCAGAATTAATGGATTTAATTAGAGATCACAAAGGATTAATAGGACCTGCCCATGCATTTACACCCTGGACAAGCATTTACAAGGAATTTGACAGTATCTATGACTGTTATAATGATACTCCTGATTTTTTAGAGCTTGGCCTTTCTGCAGATACCGATATGGCCGATAGAATAGATGAACTTCAGGACATACCATTTCTTTCAAATTCGGATGCGCATTCGCCGTGGCCTCACAGGCTTGGAAGGGAATTTAATAAAATTGAAATTAAAGAACTGACATTCAATGCTTTTAAAGATGCAATGAAGGCAAAAAAAGTTGTAGGTAACTATGGATTTGATCCGAGGTTAGGTAAATATCACGAAACTGGCTGCGTAAGATGTTATGATACAATCCCAATTGAAAAAGCGCGAGAACTTAAAATGAGATGCCCTTGCGGTGGACTTATAAAAAAAGGTGTTAAAGATAGGATAAGCGACATTGCAAAATGGGACGAGCCTCATCATCCGGAATTTAGGCCGCAATATACTCATATTCTCCCATTAGCCGAAATAATAAGCCTTGTCCATGGAAAAGGAATCACTACGGTTTATGTGCAGAAAATATGGAAAGAACTGGTGCAGAACTTTGGAAGTGAAATAGAAGTTCTGATTTATGCACCTCTTGAGGAGGTTGCAAGAACTGAATCTAAACTGGCAGGGGTTATAAAGTCATTTAGAGAAAATACTTTGAATATTCAATCAGGTTCTGGTGGACATTATGGACAGATCATGTTAGATTGAATATTTAATTTAAATATTTTTTAGATATTTTCCTCTTTTTTAAATATGATAACTGCCAGTTTAATCAGTCGGCAATGTATAGATTTGATAAATAAATTTGAAGTATTTACGATTTTTATGAATCCGAAAAAAATCAAGATTTTTGACGGTCAGATAAGATCCCTCAAAAATCAGATTTTTTAAGGTTTAGCTATAATTTTTTTAATGATTCTTAACTAGTAGTTAATTTTTAACTATCAGTTAAATTTTAACTTGTAGTTAACATTATATAAAACTTTTGATTAAAATTAATATGACACAAATCATTCAATAGAAAAAAATTTTAAAAATCTAAATTATAGCTATAACTTTAACATATTTGGATATATGGGTTGTAATTAATGTTTATCCGTCATGTTAGGGCATTTGAAGCTTAGCATTAACTTTTAAGACAGAACCTTTATTATATTCTTAAACTAATTTTAAATAGTGACGAACTTAGAATTATAGATATAGGTGAATTTTAATGGCTATTTCCAGAAAACAACGGGAAAGGGAACAGAGGCGCAATGGGCTTATAGATGCTGCAGAAAAGCTTTTCTTTGAGAAAGGTTACGATAATGTTACAATGGATGAAATAGCAGATGAAGCTGAAGTTAATAAAGCACTGCTGTACTATTACTTCAAGAATAAAGAAGCGCTGTTTTTTGCTGTTGATCTTCGTGGAGTTAGAATACTGCATGAACTGTATGTAAAATGTTCTAATCTAGATTTTGATGGTTATAACAAAATAAAATCAATGATTCAAAGTCTTTTTGAATTTTCTAGAGATTATCCGGATTATTTCCGCATTTATCGTTATGCAAGGACAGAAAGGTTCCAGATGAGTGATAATAAAGATGCAAAAGAACTTGTAGATCTGACAACTGGAATATGGAGAATCATGGTTGAAGCGATACTTCAGGGGATGAATGATGGAACCATTCGAAAGGACGTGGATCCTGTAGAAATGTCTATTTATATTAATGTTATGAGTATGGGGGCTTTAAACATTGATATGAGCTTTAAATTGATATTGGAAGGCAGAGGAATACATCAAGATAAATTCTGGGAAGATTTGCAGCGTTTTTTAGATCCTGCAATCACAAATCGTTCTTTAATTGATTAAATATGCAGAAGATGGTTGCAGTCATAAGAAATTAAACAGATTTAGCCTATTCATTCATTAACTAAATTTTTATATTAAA
>DADN01000094.1:428-6674 GCA_002509665.1 Methanobacterium sp. UBA8 | reverse complement strand
GATTTCAAAACAAATTAGATCTGACTCGCCTTTGCTCGGAAAGTTGAGATCAAATCAAAATCTTATTTTAAAATTTTTTCTTTAAATCCTCAATAAGATTTTCAGACAATTTAATCATGCCCTCAGGGCATTGCCATAATTTTGAAAAGTAAAACTAATCCCCTAAAAATCTCTCTAAAATTATTCAATACAACAAATTCTAATTTCCAATTCTTTTTACCATCTATTTAATTTTACTCCACAATTTGAAATATAGTAATACTTATATGCTTAGAATATACATTAAAAACCAAGTAATGAGTAATAGGGGGTTCAAAAATAGGTCTTCAAGAAATAGTTTTAGATTCGCTGAAATTTCCTTTTTCTAATGTAGGGAGAGCTTTTGGGTTACTTCTTCTCTTTTTAGGCAGTATTTTTATTATTCCTATAATCCTGGCTTTGGGATATATCTTTAGAATAATAGAACATACCATTAATGGCTCTAGTGAACTTCCGCCGTTTGATGAATGGGGTAACATGTTCGTAGATGGCATAAAATATTTAGTAGCGACTGCAATCTACCTTATAGTTCCTAATATCTTGACGCTTGTACTATTTAAGGGAATGATAGCATCAATTTATGCTGGAGATTCCCAAATTAACCTGCTGCTGGTAAGTGTTGTTGGGTTGATATTTGCTTTACCATTTGATTTAGTATACATTATGGCTTTAGGAAATATGGTCCATGAAGATAGGTTTGAGGCTGCATTTGATTTCAGTAAAATATTTGGATTAATTGGAAAAATGGGATGGTCGAAATATATTTTATATATCCTTATATTTGCTATAATTGGGTTTATATTGGGCATAATCTCAAACTTAGGCACATTCATGCGAATTTCCTTTGGATTAGGATGGGCTGTAGGTATACTTATTTCTTTATTAGTTCAAGTTTATCTGGTTATGTATCAAGGCAGATATATTGGACTTATATACCGAAAAGGGAATCTTATGGCAAAAGATGACGAAGAAGTTGAAAATAACTTTGGAGTCAAGGAAAATAAAGATAGCAGAACAGCTTAGATGCAAAATAATCCCAATATTTTTTTTATTTTTAAACTGCAAAATTATTAAATATTAATCAATCAATAATTATTACTACTTCTGGTTTATTTGCAATGTGAAATAGTATAAACTAATGTTTAATCATGTAATAATGGAGAATTTGAGATTATAACTAATTAAATCACATATAAACGATATATTTTTATTTTTTTTATTAAATATGGTTTCAATCAGTTTTTATTTAAAATATAGTTAAGATGAGGTGATAAAATTAGTTTTGTTGAAGTTGCTAAGATGGATGAAGTACCTGAAGGAAGCATGAAGCATGTTGAAGAAGGAGATATTGAAATTCTTTTAGCAAATGTTGAGGGAAAAATTTATGCTGTAGGTGACAGGTGTGGCCACATGAATGCAAGGCTTTCTATGGGTCGGTTACAGGGTACTACAGTGGTNNGTCGGTTACAGGATACAACAGTTATATGTCCTTTACATGCATCTCAGTTTGATGTTACCACTGGAAAGAACATTAAAGAACCGGTCCTTACATCAATTCCTGGAGCGGAAAAAGTTCCAGAACTCGAGAAATATTCAGAACGTCTGGAGAAAATTATTGCACCGGTAAAAACTTATGATCTGCCTACTTTCGACATTAAAGTTGAGGGTAAGGATATATTGGTTGATATTAAATGATTATAAAAGTATCCGCGGGTTTAAAATATTAAATTATTGAATTATTTAAAAATCACAAGTCTAATAAGTCATATTAGCCATAATAATATAATATCAAGTTATACATTAGAATTCCACTGATATTTCATTCTACAAGTGTTTCATTAAGTTTATAAAGTAACGGAATGCCATTGAATCAGTAAAATATTAGCTGATACATTATTTTTAAGATGCAAATTTAGTATTGTTAGAAAAGTAGGAGATAAAATGTCAGATGAAATACCTGGAAAAGCAAAAAGCTTCTGGATAGATAGTACTCCTGAGACTAATTTTTCCAAACTGGAAAATGGGCTTAAGATAGATGTTGCTGTACTTGGTGGAGGTATAACAGGTCTTACAACTGCAATAATGCTTAAAGAGGCAGGTAAATCAGTTGCAGTGATTGAAGCGAGGCGTATAGTAGAAGATATAACAGCTACTACCACTGCAAATATCAGTGCTCATGCATTTTTTTACAGTACAATGATGGACAATTTAGGCAAAGAAAAGACCAAAATGTTTGCTGAAACTAATTTAAAAGCCGTAGAATCTGTTTCTAATTTAGTATCCAAATATAATATAGGCTGTGATTTCCACAGGACTCCCTGTTATATTTATACAGAGTCTGAAGAAGAGGTAGGCATATATAAATCTGAAGCAGAGATAGCGCCTAAACTGGGGCTTCCTGTATCTTATACTGAAAATATTCCTTTTTCTTCAAATGTAAAAGCAGGCGTAGTCTACCAAAACCAGGCAGAATTTCATCCGCGTAAATATCTTCTTGGACTGTCAAAAGAAATAGCAGGTGATGGAAGTTACATATTTGAAAATACAAGAGTTATTCAGATAAAAGAGGGGACTCCTTATAAGATTGAAACTAATCAAGGTTTAATTGAGGCAGATAATGTTGTAGTAGCTACTCACACGCCTATATATGATCCAGATAGTCTCTATGTATATTTAACAGTACAAAGGTCGTATATAATGATGTATCATGCCAAAGAGTCATTTCCAGAGGGGATGTATGTATGTCTTAACCCATTCCATACTTACCGCTCAATTCCAACTGAAAAAGGCAAGATGATCATGATTGCAGGCGAGCATCAAATTGTTGGAACTCCTATCGATACGAGGGAATGCTATAAGCGCCTGGAAGAATATGCTGCTGATAATTGGGAAATTGAATCAATTGAATATCACTGGTCTAATCAAGACGATACTGCTCCAGATGGATTTCCTATCATTGGAGAAACGTCTAAACCTGGAGTTTATGTTGCCACAGCTTTTGGGGGGTGGGGCATGACTCATGCTACAACTGCGGCTTTCTTAATTACAGATCTTATAACTGGCAAAGAAAATCCTTTAGCAGAGTTATTTAACCCTTTAAGATTTAAAGGCTCAAAGCCAGTTGTGTCTCGTGATGATGAGAAATTAGAAACTGCCAGGAAGTTCCAGGAAGACGAAATATCATGGCCGTCTGATATTGAAATTCCTGATTTATCTCGGGGCGAAGCTCGAGTAATAGGTAAAGGTAAAGAGAAATTTTCAGTATATCTTGATGAAGAAGGCAGTATGCACCGTTTACAGGCAGTGTGTAATCACAGAGGATGTACTTTAGTTTGGAATACTGCAGAGAAAACATGGGACTGTCCATGTCATGGGTCACGCTATAATTATGATGGACAGGTTATACATGCCCCAGCGCTTGTAGATCTTAGGAGTTATTCCGAAAAATAACTTAATTCATTTCTTTTTTCTAAAGAAAGTTATTTCAAAGACTTTGTTTTTAAAGTTTGAATTTTTTTATCCTTTGCTTAAAGTATTTTTGAAAATTCATTAAAATCTATATAAATTGAAAAATAAGTTATTAATAATGTCAAAACTGGATCAATTTGAACGCTATTATGCCAGAGATCGTAATGAATGGCGAAATTGGCTGGAAAAGAACCATGATACTTCTCAGGGTATATGGCTGANNTATGGTTGATTTATTATAAAAAATGTGCCGATAAAACATGCGTTTCTTACGATGAGGCTGTTGAAGAAGCACTTAGTTTTGGTTGGATTGACAGCAAGGTTAACAAGCTGGATGATGAACGTTACATGCAGGTTTTCACCCCTCGAAAGCCTAAAAGTATATGGTCTAAACTAAATAAGCAGCGCGTTAAAAAGATTATAGAACAGGGCTTAATGACACCTGCAGGTCTTGAAAAAATTGAGGCTGCTAAAAAGGATGGATCTTGGAACTTTCTCGATGATATTGACAATTTAGTTATTCCTGAAGATTTAAAAAAGTCTTTAAATGAAAATTCTCCTGCTAAAGCCAACTTTGAGACATTCAATGATTCCATTAAAAAGCAAATTCTTTTCTGGATTAAAAGTGCTAAACGCCCTGAAACTCGAATAAAAAGAATTCAAAAGGTTTTAATATCTGCAGCGGAAAATAAAAGGCCGTTTTAGATAAGGATATTTAAGAACTGTATTCCGGTGATTTTTTAAGCATTATATCGAGTATTATATTATCTGCTGCATTCATTCCTGAGTTTGCAAGTCTGCAGAAATTTTCTATAGTTTTTTCAGGTTCATTTTCGATAATTCCATCGGTGGATTTTATACATATTCCTTGGAGTGCCATACAAGCAGATTGTAATGCTGCACTGGTACATGTTGCTACCTTTAACGCACAACCTGCTTTTGCGCCGTCGCAAAGCATTCCTGTTACATTTCCAAGCATGTTCTGGATAGATGCGTATATTTCATCTTTTTGGCCGCCTAACAGGTAAGCTATGCCGCAACTTGCTCCTGTAGCTGAGACAGTTGCTCCGCAGAATGCAGATAACCTCCCAAATTTGGATTTTATGTAAATTGTAATTAGATGGCTAAGGGTAACTGCACGCAGCATCTTATCAAAATTTATATTTAACCTTTCTGCAACCGTAACTATGGGTATAGTAGCTGAAATACCCTGATTGCCGCTTCCAGAGTTGCTTATTACTGGTAAATTAATACCAGACATTCTTGCACCTGATCCCGCAGCAGTTAAAGCAACTGCATAAGATACAGTAGCTTCTGATAAACTTTTATCGCTGCTTGATTCTTTTGTTTCTTTAATAGAGAGGCCATAACTGTTATTTAACCCTTCCTTGCATATTTTTTGATTTATTTCGATGCTGCGGTTAATGAGGTCTAGTTCTTGGAGGTCAACGTTTTCTATAAATTCATAAATTGAATCCAGATTAAGAAAATCCAAATTTTTATTTTTTTCTATTTTTAAATTATTAGAATATTTTTTAAGGGGTTTACCATTTACTTCTATTAAAACAACATTAGTATGGTTATCTTCAATTATTACTTTAGATTCAGACAATTTATTTGCAATAATTACTTCAATATACAATTTTTTGGGGGAATTTGATAGATCAAATGTTATTTTACCTTCATTAATCATCATTTTGGCTTTTTTTAGATGGTCATCATTCAAATTAGCCAGCACTTCAAGTTTTTTATCTGCATTACCTGAAACTGCCCCAAGTGCGGCTGCTAAACGTATTCCACAGCTCCCTGTTCCAGGGATCGTTACTCCCATAGCGTTTTTAATAATGTTTTTACTTGCATACACTTTTATATATGAAATTTCTTCTCCTTTTAAGTTGTTTCGCGCTAGTGCTGCCGCATAAGCGATAGCTATTGGTTCTGTACACCCTAGAGCCATCTCAAGTTCTCTATTTAGAATATCAAAGAATTTTTCTTTTTCCATAATTTTCCCTTTTTTAAGATGAATTGAACGACAATTCTTTTATTATTGATAGAAATGTTTATATATTTAAAAGTTTAACTTTTACATGATAATGTATGCCAAATACTTTATCAGGTGAAAAAAATCTTTTTTTTCACCTCCTTTATGCCTTTAATAATAACTTAGGTGGATTTTTAATCCATATTGCTATTTTTAAAATTTGGATACATTTACAGTTTTTTTATGATTAATTTGAATTTATAAAATTGAATGTTGAAAAATAAAGATAAATTATTTTTTTTAATCAGTTTAAAATTTAGAAAAGATCATATAAAAAATCAATTACATAATACAAACCAGAAATACTTTTTCAACTTAAAATGTTTAAAATTGAAACATTTTTTAAAGGAGGTTTGTTATGGCATTGAATTTAGGAGATCTCCAAATACGCAGCCCTGCATTTGGATTTCTGGACCGTATCCCAGAACGTTATGTATATGGTGGAGATAATGTTTCTCCCCCAGTAGAGTGGAGTGGCGCTCCACCTGATACAAAAGAATTTGCATTAATTTGTCATGATCCAGATGCCCCACTTCCATATGGTTTCACTCACTGGGTTGTATANNA
Organism: Methanobacterium sp. UBA8; assembly: GCA_002509665.1. Taxonomy (GTDB): domain Archaea; phylum Methanobacteriota; class Methanobacteria; order Methanobacteriales; family Methanobacteriaceae; genus Methanobacterium_D. Next base: position 559 of record DADN01000094.1, on the reverse strand, counting down.
CTTCCTTATGGGTTTACTCATTGGGTTGTATACGGCATACCTGCAGATGTTATAGACATTAGAGAAGATGAGGGAAAAATGGCTTTTACAGAAGGAACTACTGGATATGGGGAACAAGGTTGGGGAGGCCC
>DADN01000094.1:0-392 GCA_002509665.1 Methanobacterium sp. UBA8 | reverse complement strand
CCCTCAACTTAAAGCCAGGGTTAACTCGTGAACAATTGCTGGAAGCTATTGCAGACCATATTATTGTACAGGCCAGGCTCGTTGGAATTTACGAATTGTAAATCCATGTTAAGGCGATGAAATGAAAGAAGAACTTCCTCAAGGATTTATGGCAAATAATGTTCAAGCTGTTGGATATAGTGATCTAGATGGTAGACCTGCCTTTAAAATGTCAATACGTGAGCATGAGGGACGGTGGTATCTTTATACTGGACATTTCTGGCATCCTGGGTGGAGTATTATAGATGTTACAGATCCAACAGCCCCTCAATTAGTTAAATTCATTTCAGGGCCAGAAAATACTTTTACGCTGCAAATGGAATTATCAAGTAACATAATGATCACTGCACTGG
>DADN01000032.1 GCA_002509665.1 Methanobacterium sp. UBA8 | reverse complement strand
GTTAATTTAAGTTGAACTTGTTTAAAAAATTCCATTTATTAAAAATAAATGATCCACATAAATTATATCATTAACATAATATCCCGACATGGGCAAACTTTGTTATCTATATACTGGTTTTTATTATTTATAATTTCTCTAAAATCTAAAATAAAGGAATATAAACATCGAATTTAACAAAATGAATTAAAAAATTCTGGAGGGCATTATCCTCCATATATAACGCGTATAACTTCGATTACATCCCCATTTACAAGGGATTCTTCTTCCATTACGATTTCTTTGTTCCGTTTAACGACCACTGTTTCAGAGGAAATATCCATTGCATTCAGTACTTCTTTAATGGTTGTATTTTCTTGAATTTCTCTGTTTTCACTCCTTTTTCCAAAGATCACTGTTATTTCCATGTTACTCCTCTCCATTCAATGATTTAGCAAACAGACACGCCCTGCACAATTCGTGGGATGCTGGCTCGCCGCATTGTATACAATTTCCCATATTTGATTTTTTACCTGAAAACTCTTTTTTTATGGCAGGTTTTATCTTATCAAAGCCTTTAAGGGTGGAATACATTATAGTTGGGTGATTAACAGATAATTCTTTTACAAATCTTCCCACTTCCCCCCTGAATGATTCTTTTGAATAAGGGCATTCATCGAAATGAACGTCAAGTCCACGTGCAATTACATATAATCCTATTTCTTTTTCAGGGATTTCCCTGAGAGGTTTTATTTTAACGGTGAATTTATCATTTTTAGGTTCTGATTTTACCCCAATTCTAGTAAGGTTGTCAATGTTACCTTCAAGATAGTTCATGAGTATTGCCTGGGTTTCATCATCCAGATTATGGCCGGTTGCAATTTTAGTAGCATTTTCTTCCCTTGCCACCCTGTTTATTATCCACCTTCTAAAGACCCCACAGTATGTACAAGCTCCATGCTGTCTTGACTCATTATGCATGATCTCATCGAGTGTTTTTCCAAAGTGATCTTTAATGGACTCTATTCTGTGTTCTATACCTAATTTTCTGGCATTTTTCGCTGCAATATCAACACCATGTTTTCTGTAACCTGCTATTCCTTCATCAACTGTTACGGCAAAAAGATCTATTATATTTTTTTCATAAAGAGAATTGACAATATCAAGAACCATGACACTGTCTTTTCCACCAGATAAAGCAACTGCAACTTTATCTCCGCGTTCTATAAGCTTATTTCTTCTAATATTCCTTAAAACTTTCCCAGTTGCTGATTCAATGAAGCAGTCTTTACACAGCATTTGCCCTGAGGCTTTTCTATGTATTACTACAGGCGTTGCGCCGCATTTAGTGCATGTTTTCATGATTATAACCNNATAACCTAAAAATAAATTGAATATCTAATGTGTATTTAATAATCTAAATTTTTAAATAATGGAAAATCCTGAACATAATTTTTATTAAGTTTAGCTGCTATTTCTGCCTTTTGAAGCTCTGCACCAAGATACGTGGCATGTTCAATTCTTGAAATAAGACATTGTTTAATTATTTCATCATANNACGCTTTTTGCAGTCTTACCTTTAATTACTATGTCGGGCTTCAAATGAATATAATGTACTGCTTTTATAAAACCATTTTCGGTCATTATTTTAAAGCTTCCTTTAGGGTCCTGAGAGAATTTATAGTTTTCTGCACCTTCCAATATAGGAGAATCAACTTCTTCAGTTAATATTTCCCCTTTACGTTTATCTTTTAAAATTATAAGATTTATACCAAGGTCTTTTGCTGTAGAACCNNAGGAACATCATTTTTGATGAAACTGAAAGTTCATGTACGCTTCCACGTGTCTTACCGCTTTCTTCAGGTGTGAATAAAATGCTTGCTCCAAGTTCCATAGCAATTCCAGAAAGAAGAGCATTTACTCCAACAGAGTCTGTATCAAGAAGCTCTGTAACATTTCCAACTCCAAAGAATAAAGGCACTTTATTCTGCATTTTAAAATCGTGGCACGCTATTATTGATTCAACTATGCTCTTACTGTTAATTGGATCAAGAATTAAATCAGCGATTACATCTATTTTACTGCATTTTTTCATCAGACTTTCCAGTGAACTAACACGCTCTTCCACAGTATGAGGCACCCAGTTCTTTCCAAAATCCGTTGGCAGTATAACTGCAGGAATCCGTTTTTCTTCCATTAAAGGCAGCACTTCCTCGCAGTTTCCATGATCAAGACTTAAAACCATGTCAACCCCCGATTCAATTCCTGCTTTAATTTCTACAGGATTTAGAGTATCAACACTTACAGGAATGCCGTTTAAATTTTCCTTTAATAGTTTTACCATTTCTGGAATTTTATCTGCCTTATTTTCACCGGCAATCATCCCAATATCTATCATCTGAGCACCGCTTTCTACAAAATATTTTGCCCGCTTCAGGAGTTCGTCTTTACTGAGTAAAGGTGCATTTGCAATTTCGGCCAGTACCCTCATTGGGAAGTCTTCACCCACAGGTAAATTACCGACAAGGATATTTTCAGGCTTTTTAAGAAGCTTTTTAGTGGTTTCCTCATCCTTCTCAAAGTCTTCTATAAACTTCAAGGCACGTTTTTTCAGTTCTTCTTCAATTAATTTATCTGCAGGTATCTGAGGCGAAAGTTCCAGTTCATCTATCATTTCAAGGATTATATTTAAATCTGCAGCATCGTTTGGGCCTTTATATGTTGGAATCCCAGTTTCTTCGCCTATAATACTCACATCTTTACGTATAAGCCCCGGAGTTATAATTACATCATAAGAATGAATATCAATATTTTCAAGGTTATTCAGTTCCTTTAATATTTTTCTAGGAGTTAAAAATGCTGCAATTGGCATATCTACCACATGAGTATACACCTCTTGCTTAGATTTGCTTGAAATATCTTTAACCAGCTTACCTGCAAGTTTACCTGTTACTATCAAGATTTTCATGTTAACCACTTATAAATTAATTGAGAAGTATGGATTAAAATTTAGAATATAATTAAATTCAATAAGTAATTTGTAATTATTAGATTTAACTACTTTAGGAAAATACCTCAAAAACAATGAATTAAAAATTAAAAAATAAATAATTAAATATCATTCACACAGGCTTTCTATTCCTGCTTTTAAAAGTAGAATGAGTATTCCACTAGTTATAGTTGCTACTGCAGGAATCCACAGTCCAGATACTCCCATTGAAATTAATACTACAACAATTGTACTTTCAAGTGCTTCATTCACTTTTCCATTCTTTATAAGTTTAATTATGCCTTCATTTCCACAAATATACGATTTGGTCTTTTTTTTAAAAATTTCCCAGAAATCTTTTCCTATTTTTTCTGCATTTCCAGCAGGGATCTCACGAGAGATAGTATCTACAAATAATTTTCTGGAATTAAGAGGTTCATTTTTAAAATCAAACGATTCTTGAGGCTTTAATAAACATTTACTTGTTGTGTCACTGTCTGCTTCAAGACCCATTGAAATTAGAGATGTCCCAATTTCACGATAAACATGTTTTTTATCCACGGCATCATAGTTTTGCACAGCTTCTTTAACCAGCACATTTAGCCGCTTTTTATCTATTTCATTTGAATCCATATTAATCCCTCCCAGTAATGTAAGTAGTTTCTATCATGATAATATTTTTCATTTTATATAATATTATTTAAGAACTGTACTCCCCCAAAGATATTAAAAAATATTTTTAATAATTAAATATTATTAGACATTATTTATCCAAAAACAGACTTATTCAAAGCTTTAATGTTTATAATTAGACAAATATTCCAAAGAATATAGCAATATTCATTAAATCACTATTTGATCCAGTAACTGTTTAAATAAAATTTAAAAAAGTTAACAATTGCTATAATTTATAAAATAATTGCATAAAGAGCCATCGCAAATAGTAATTAGATATTTTTTATTAAGACCTCATACGTGTTTATTTTTCATTTAACAGTTCTCTATTTATATTAAGAAAATATATTAAAAATTGAACTTTTTTAGCCTCTAGTTATAATCAATTACTATTACAAAAATAAAAATTTGTCATGATTAAAAATATATATATATCTTAATTTATAATGATTATACATGAGGAATGGAGGTACAGTATGATCGAAATTCGATTTCATGGACGTGGTGGACAGGGTGCAGTAACAGCTGCTGAAATTTTAGCAAAAGCAGCTTTTGAAGATGGAAAATATTGCCAAGCATTCCCGTTTTTCGGTGCTGAACGAAAAGGTGCACCAGTCATGGCCTTTACAAGAATAAACGATAAACCAATAAGAAGAAGATACCAAGTTTATAATCCTGATCATGTTATTGTGTTAGATGAAACTCTCTTAGAAGCTGTAGACGTATTATCAGGGNNAGTAATAAATACTCCAGATAATGTTAATCTTGGAGAAAATGTAGATTCCTACAGTATTGACGCTACAGGGATTGCACTCGATATTTTAGGAGTTCCAATCGTCAATACAGTTATGTTAGGAGCATTTGCCGGAGTAACTAACATAGTCTCACTAGATTCTCTTATTAAAGTAACTAAAGAAACTTTCCCCGGAAAAATAGGTGAAAAAAACGCTAATGCAGCTAAAATAGCCTATGAAAAAATCAAACAATAGGTGATTTCATGACAGCAATAGGAGCAACTGTTANNGCAAAACAGGAAGTTGGAGAACATTTAAACCTGTTTTGGATAAAGATAAATGTATTAATTGTGAAAATTGTTTTTTATTCTGCCCAGAAGGGTGTATAACTAAAGAAACCGAAATAGATTACGATTATTGTAAAGGATGCGGGATTTGTGCCCACGAATGTCCTGTAAAAGCAATTAAAATGGAGAGAGGATAAATATGAAAGTTATTACAGCAAACAGGGCAATTGCAGAAGCGGTTAAACTTGCAAAACCAAAAGTAGTACCTGTTTATCCTATAACTCCACAAACAACCATCTCAGAATATCTGGCAACCTTTGTTGCAGATGGAGATTTAGATGCAGAATACATAAGAGTTGAATCAGAGCACAGTGCAATAAGTGCAGCAGTAGGTGCATCTGGTACAGGTGTTCGAGTATTTACTGCAACATCCTCACAGGGTTTAGCGTTAATGCACGAGATTTTATTTGCAGCAGCAGGTTTAAGAAATCCAATAGTAATGGGAAATGCAAACAGGGCGCTATCAGCACCATTAAGCATATGGAACGATCAACAAGATTCAATCTCACAGAGAGATACTGGATGGATGCAATTATTTGCTGAAGATGCTCAAGAAGCTCTTGACTTAGTATTACAAGCTTATAAAGTTGCTGAAAATGAAAAAGTCTTACTTCCATGCATGGTTTGTGTAGATGGATATTACCTTACCCACACAGTTGAACCTGTAGACATCCCAACACAGGAAGAAGTAGACGAATTTTTACCACCATACCAACCAAAACATTCCTATCTCGATCCAAAAGACCCAATGTCACTTGGAACATTTACAGACCCTAATTACTACATGGAAGCAAGACATGACATGGAAGTAGCTATGGAAGGAGCTAAAGATGTAATAAGATCTGTAAATAAGGAATTTGCTGAAAAATTCGGACGTAAATATGATTTAGTTGAAAATTACATGTGCGACGACGCTGAAGTAATCATCGTAGCCATGGGATCACTTTGCGGTACAATAAAAGCAGTTATAGATAACATGAGAAAAGAAGGGCATAAAGTCGGCCTTCTCAGAGTAATAGCCTTCAGACCGTTCCCTAAAGAAGACATATACAACGCACTTAAAAACGCAGACAAAGTAGCTGTTCTTGATAAAAATATATCACTGGGTATTGGAGGAGTCCTGTTCAACGAGATCAAAGCTAAAATGGATGTAGATGCCAGGGGCTTTATATTAGGTCTTGGAGGACGTGATGTATCCAATGAGGACATACGAAATATAATTGAAATTACCAAAAATTCTACTGAAAGCGATGCAATTAATTGGATTGGCTTAAAAGAGGAGGAAGCATAAAATGGAAGTACCTGAAAAAGAATTTCTCGCTGCTGGGCACAGAGGTTGCGCTGGATGTGGTGCTACCATAGGCGCAAGACTTGCACTTAAAATGTTAGGTGAAAACACTGTAGCAGTATCTGCAACAGGTTGTTTAGAGGTTATTACAACTCCATACCCTGAAACATCATGGAACATCCCATGGATTCACGTAGCATTCGAAAATGCTGCAGCTGTGGCATCAGGAGTTGAAAGAGCTCTCAAAGCACAGGGAAAAGATGACGTTAATGTTGTAGTATTTGCTGGAGACGGTGGAACAGCAGATATAGGACTTCAATCCCTTTCAGGAGCTATGGAAAGAGGACACAACATAATTTACATATGTTACGATAACGAAGCTTACATGAACACTGGAGTTCAGAGAAGTGGTGCAACACCATACGGTGCATCAACAACCACATCACCCCACGGAAAAGAAAGCTTTGGTGAAGATAAACCAAAGAAAAACATTCCAATGATAATGGCAGCTCATGGCGTTCCTTACGTTGCAACAGCATCCATTTCATATCCTGAAGACTTCATGAAAAAGGTTAAAAAAGCAACAGAAATCGATGGACCTGCTTATATACACCTGCACCAACCATGTACAACAGGATGGGGATACGATCCATCAAAAACCATAGAACTTGGAAGATTAGCTGTTGATACAGGTTCATGGTTACTTTATGAAATTGTAGATGGTGAATTTAAAGTAACATACAAACCACTGCAGAGAAAACCCGTAAATGAATATTTAAATGCTCAAAAGCGGTTTAAACATCTTGCTGATGAAGAAAAAGAAAAGATCCAGAATTATGTGGACAGTATCTGCGCTGAACTTAAAATATAGGGGGATATATTCTTGGAAAAAGTATTGATTCAACCCGAGATTTGCGATGGATGTGGAGATTGCGAAGGAGCATGTGAAAAACTCCACGGTACATCCAGAATCATGGTAAGAGAAGTCGAAGGCGCTTATTACCCCATTATTTGTCAGCATTGTGAAGATGCTCCATGTGTGAAAATCTGTCCTGTAGATGCAATTGATGAGAGATCAATTGACACTGAAAAATGTATAGGGTGTTCCCTGTGTATGCTCATATGTCCATTTGGGGCAATTTCAATACATGAACGAAAGGCAAACAAATGCAGCCAGTGCCCTGATCTTGATACTCCTGCATGTATTAAAGCATGTTCCAAAAGAGCCATTTCCGTTGTAGATACTGAGAAAATGAAGCTAGAGAAACAGGCTGAACACATTAAAAAGTTATCAGGTGTCGGTAAAAAGTCTAAGAAGAAAGGACTCGTAAATGTTTTAACACACGGTACAAGGGCAAAGGATGCTCTTAAATAGGAGGCATGAAATGAGAGAATTAATTTCACAACCAGAACTCTGCGAAGACTGCTCAAAATGTGAAAGGGAATGCCCTCAAAATGCAATAAGAGTTATAGAAGGAGTTGCAATTCACTGTTTACACTGTGCACCAGATAGGGCTCCTTGTTTAAATATATGCCCCGAAGATGCCATAGAAGAAATAGACGGTGCAATTGTAGTTGATGAAGACGTATGTATAGGATGCGGTCTTTGTAAAAGCGCCTGCCCTATTGGAGCAATCTATATAAACGAAGAAGGTATTGCAAAGAAATGTAACCTGTGTATTGACCAGGAAACACCTCGCTGCGTACTTACATGTCCAACCGGCGGCCTGAAAGAAGATTCATCAGAAATGATATCCGATAAGCGTGAAAAAGTTGCTAAGGAACTTGAAAAGCTCAGGATGATCATGAAGTACTGATTTAATTTAAAACGCTTAATCAGAATTGATTAAGCTTACTCTTTTTTATTAAAATTAATCTTGTTTTGAAGCACATATAGATATTTTTCAGTAGACGTAATAGGCTAAAATAACTATCATTTTAGTGAACTATTCATTTACATCATATTTTTGAAGCTTTTCTAAGTCTCCTTGAA
>DADN01000266.1:4706-4873 GCA_002509665.1 Methanobacterium sp. UBA8 | reverse complement strand
AAAAAGAATGTAAAACTCAACATTACTTTTTTTGATTTGTAAATCTTACTTAAGGAAATACCCGTTCCGGGCCGAATAGTAAAAGAATCCAATAATGAATTTAGTTTGTGGTCCAATCAACGAAACCGTCTAACTGGTCTCTTTTAATGGATTTACCTGTGTATCTT
>DADN01000266.1:0-4636 GCA_002509665.1 Methanobacterium sp. UBA8 | reverse complement strand
TACTAGTGATTCTTTAAAAGGGCACTCATCTTTGTTATCTCTAATTTTCAAAGTTAAGGAACCACCAGAACAGGACGCTTAGTTTCTCTTATCACCCTTTCTGTTGTGCTTCCAAGTAAGACCCTATCTAAACCATGTTTGCCTGAGGCCCCCATGATTACGACATCAACATCTTCTCTATCCATAGTTTCAAGTATCACTTCATGTGGCTTTCCTTCATCGATTTTAGATATGAATTCAATATTTTTACACATTCCTTTGCATTGACTATCTTCTAAATCCTTTTTAAATCCAGCAATAGCTCTTTTACCTTCGTTTCTCAATTCTTTTTCCAAATCTTCCCTAAAACTCGGCAGATATGATGGCTGCAGATAATTGACATCGATTACATTTAAAACAATAATATCTGCCCCAGTTACATCCGAAAGAGATATAGCCTGTTCACCTGCTCTTTTTGAACTTTCCGAGCCGTCTGTAGGTAACAAAATTTTTTTATACATATTCAAACCTCCTTTACTAAATAACTATTTATTTTCTANNACCATAACTATTTATTTTCTAGCCATTGACGCAAAAATACCTCCAAAACAGAGTACAGCAAATATGATAAAAGTTATCTGTATACTTTGAATTAAAGCAGGGTACTGTGCAGGTAATATTTGTACTCTGCCAATTAACATGGCAAATATCAACATAGCTATACCCATACTTAAAACTTGACCTACTAGACGCATTGTACTGACTGTAGCTGAAGCTACACCAAAGAATCTCCTTTCCACGGATCCCATGATAGCATTTGTATTTGGAGAAGAGAAGAACCCAAATCCAAGACCTAGTACAAGTAGTCCAATTATTATATATTCAAATGTCGTCTGTGCACTTATAAATGCAAAAATAATAAGTCCTACAGTTACTAAAGCCATCCCCAAAGACGCAAGAATGCGAGGTTCATAACGATCTGAGAGTCTACCTGCAAAAGGAGTTATTATAGCCATCATTATCGGTTGGGCTATCAAAATTAGACCTGCATTTTGCGCGCTCAATCCTTTTACATACTGCAAATAAAGACTTAAAAGGAATGTAACTGCAAATGTAGCGCTGTAATTTATAAGTGCAGCCATGTTAGAAAAGGCAAAGGCTCTATTTTTAAAGAATAGTTTCATATCCAGCACAGGACTATCTATACTCAATTCCAACCTGGTGAATCCTAAAAATACTAAAATACCTGTAATTATAGCAGCTATTCCCCATATATCTGGAAGCGATGAAAATCCAAATATAACCAGTACAAGAGCTGTACTGTAAAGCACTGAACCCGGTAAATCAAATTTTTCTCCTTTACATGCTGCCCATTCCTGTTCCCTTAATTTCCAGAATACCAGAACAATTACCAGTAAACCAAAAGGTACCATTAAATAAAATAAACTTCTCCAACCAATATAATGAGTTATTAGACCGCCTAAAACCGGTCCAAGAGAAAGTCCAGTGTAAACTGCTGCAATATTTATTCCAATTGCCTTTCCTCTTTCTTGAGGAGGAAAAGCTGATGTTATAATGGCAAGTCCAGTAACAAAAATCATTGCACTACCAATTCCCTGTAAAACCCTAAATCCAATAAGTGCAAGGGTAGAAGGAGCCATGGCGGATAAAAAAGAGGCTATGGTAAAAATAATTATTCCAGAAGTAAAAACTTTTTTCATTCCATGTATATCTGCTATTCTTCCAAATGGAACAGCAAACATGGCTGACGTTAACAAAAATGCTGTTGGAATCCAGCTCAGCAAAATAGCGTCTGTAGCAAATTCAGAAGCAATTGCTGGAAGTGCGATATTAACAGAAGAACCCATAAATGGGGTTAAAAAGGAAGCTATAGTAGCGATCAATAAAGCCGACATTTTATTAACATTGTTACCCATGAAAACACCCGTTAACTAAATTTATAGATAATGTTTGTTTCCCCAGTTATATAAAAATTTAGAATTGATTTTTTAAAGTATATAGGGTTTAGGATCATTATTTTAGTTTAAAATGAGTTTTTATCCTTATTAAATTAATAGATAGGCCATTAAAATAGCAATATTCAAATNNAATTAAGAACTTTAAATGATTTAAAACAAATATTTAAGTTTTTAAAATTAATAAAAAAGTAAAATAAGATACATTTATTTTACAATTCATAGATTTCTTCAGGTGAAAGAACTGCAGCTCCACCCTCTTTTAAAGCAGCGATACCTTCATCGATATCTTCAGTACGCAGTACAACTACAGCTTTTTCTGCTTTCTTTTCAACAAAGGCATATATATATTCTACGTTAGTATCTGATTTATTTAATACTTCAAGGATTCCTTCAAGTCCGCCAGGAGTATCTGGAACTTCTACAGCAATTACATCAGTTATTTTAACTACAAAATTGCCTGCCTCAAGTGCTTTTTTTGCTTTTTCAGGGTCAGGGACTATAATTCTTAAAATCCCAAACTCAGATGTATCTGCAATTGAAAGAGCGCGTATATTCATCCCTGATTCTCTTAAGATACTCAGTGCGTTCCATAGTCTCCCTTTTTTATTTTCTAAAAATATAGATACCTGTTTTAATTTCATGTTCGCCACCTTATATGATTTCTATTTAAATTTTCCTTTTATCAATAACCCTAACAGCTTTACCTTCACTTCTTGGAAGTGATTGTGGTTCAACAAGAGTTACATTAACTCTAAGCCCGATTTCATTGTGAATACGATCCTCAATCATCTTTTTAACTTCTTCTACATGTTTTACTTCATCTGAGAAGAACTTTTCAGACGTTTCAACCTGAACTTCGAGTTCGTCCAGGTGCTGCGGTCTTGTAACTACAATTTGATAGTGTGGTTCAAGATCTTCAATTTTAAGCAGTGCTTTTTCAATCTGTGATGGGAATACAATTACTCCCCTTATTTTAAGCATGTCGTCGGTACGTCCGGTGATTCTATCCATTTTGATAAGTGTCCTTCCACAGGAACACTTTCCCTTTCTTAAAGCTGTAACATCCTTTGTACGGAAACGGATTACTGGCATACCTTCTCTTGTTAATGTTGTTAAGACAAGCTCCCCTTTTTCTCCTTCAGGTAATGTTTCAAGTGTTTTAGAATCAACAATTTCAGGATAAAAATGGTCATCAGATATATGCAACCCTCTTTTATCCTCACATTCCATGGCCACTCCAGGGCCAATTACCTCAGTCAACCCGTAGATATTAAGTGCAGTGAGATCAAGCCTTTTTTCTATTTCGTTACGCATTTCTTCAGTCCACATTTCAGCCCCAAATACTCCTGCTTTCAATTTTATTGATTCTTTGCTGATTCCTTCTCTTTCAGCCATTTCACCCAGATAAAGTGCATATGACGGCGTACATGTTAGCACAGTTGATCCAAAATCTTCCATAATTTCAAGCTGTCTCATGGTATTTCCAGCAGAAATTGGGACTACTGTGGCACCTATTTTTTGCGCACCATAATGTACACCCATTCCACCTGTAAAAAGTCCGTATCCATAAGCATTCTGAATTATATCTTTCTTTCCAGCTCCGGCCATTCCCAATGCCCGTGCAATAACTTCTCCCCAGATATCAAGATCTTTTACCGTGTATCCTGAAACTGTCGGTTTTCCCGTTGTCCCTGAAGTGGTATGCACTTCCACTATCTCATCTTCAGGAACTGCAAACATTCCAAATGGATAAGCGTCCCTTAAATCAGTTTTTGTGGTAAATGGAAGTTTTTCAATATCTTTAAGAGTTTTAATATCCTCTGGTTTAACACCTGCTTCATCAAAACGCTTTCTGTAATATGGAACATTTTCATATGCTCTTTTTACAACTGCTTGTAGTCTTTTAAGTTGTAGTGCTTCTTTATCGTTTTCGGACATGCACTCTGCTTCTTTATTCCAGATCATTTATTTCCCTGCCAATCATTAGATAAAATTGTAATATAAACTTTAGTTAAAATCTATTTTTATAACTTATGTATTTATTTGTAGCAACTGTACACTCAAGCGATATCTAAATTTAAGGAATCAAATAGATAACCTATTTCAAGGCCCCAATAAATTTTATCTCAATCTTTTCCTTTTCAATTCTACTCAGAATACATATGATTATCATATGAAGTTATTAATCTAATTTATAATATTCAAATTAAAAATATTTGTATTAAAAATACATATTTTAAATTTTAAGAACATATAATAATTTATAAAATATAATAAATACTATTAGGTTTTTCTTTAATTCTTACACTTTCATTAACCTATTTACACATAAATAAATCCGAAAGGCTTATTAACTAATGTATCACTAAACAATAGATGGGCAAAGGGTATTTTAATGACGTAATTTTTACCGCCTAACCGATTACTGATTTTCCCTTTGCCCAAAATATATAAAAAAACGCTTACCGCCTCCAGGAGTAGCTAAACATATACTAAATATAGTTATATTCTTTTTTAATTCTTAATAACCATTTAATTTTATATAACACAGATATGAACGCTGATTAATTTTTAAAATAAGTTTTATTTAAAACAAGATGCTTTTAAAATAATTAAAAAGAAGAATTCAAAAGACTGCAAAAATTAAAAATTTTAATGCATGCGAAATTTATAATTTC
>DADN01000187.1 GCA_002509665.1 Methanobacterium sp. UBA8 | reverse complement strand
ATAGAATTAAGACTTACAGTACCGTGCTGAGGGGCAGAACTACCAGTTCCAAGAGTGTAGGTTAATGTATCGCCGTCAACATCAGAAGCTGTCAAGCTACCACTAACAGAGGTATCCTCATCAGTGGTCACAGTGTCATCTACAGCTATAGGAACATCATTCACCGCAGAAATAGAAACAGTTATAGTACTTGTAGCTGTTCCGCCATAGCCATCGCTGACAGTTACAGTAAAACTATCAGATCCATTGTAATTAGCAAATGGTGTGTAAGTATAAGCCCCAGTTATAGAATTAAGACTTACAGTACCATGTTTAGGGGCAGAACTACCAGTTCCAAGAGTGTAGGTTAATGTACCTCCATCAGCATCACTACCAACCACTTGACCACTAACAGCACTATCTTCCTGAGTAATAACACTATAATCCGGGACTGTAGGGATAATATCGATTAGAAGATTTACACTGGATGTTTGACTATCTACAGCTGCAGTTAGGCTTTGAGTGTGTGGCGTATTAGGATCATTTGCCTGGAAAGTTGCAGTTGCCCGGCCATTAGACGTTATTGTACTTGTTGGATTAGTATAGTATCCATAAGACGGTGAAATAGGACCAAATGTCACAGATATCCCATCAGGTACATGTCCAATTGCGGGATCATGATAATAAAGTTCTGGATGAGTTGGATCACTTAGTATTCCATTATCATGCAGTAAATCCGCTGTTATGGTTGATGTTTCTCCATTTTGAATAATAGTTGGACTTGCAGTTACAGTTAAAACCAGCCATTTAGAAACAATTAAATTACCAGTTAATTTGCTGGTTCTTGCAGATGGATTTGCATTTGAACCCCACCAGTTATATTGAGCGTTCAAAGTACCATAAATACAGTAAAGATCGTACAGTCCATTGTTAATAATCCGATTAAATGAAATCAATGAAATACCATTCCAGTTGTCAATTACTCCACCACCTATAGAACCACTTGTACCAGCTGCAATGTTACCTGTGAATGTACTGCCAGATACTGTCAATGTATTACTTGATGTTGTACTACCTGTAATGCCATCATAATTTTCAATAGCAGCACCATAAATTGCAGTGTTACCAGTGAAAGTACAGTTATAGACATTACAAGTAGCAGCATTCCATATAGCACCACCATAACCGCTATCATACGAATTACTTGGATTAGTTATTGCTGTATTCCCAGTAAGAGTACAGTTGTTCAGGTTTAAAGTACCCTTATTAAAGATACCTGCCCCATAATAATATTTTCCATTGGCTATAGTTATGTTGTAGAAAGTTGCTGTAACCCCCGAATTAACATAAACACATCGGTATGTACCACTTCCATTAATAGTAGCTGTACCTCCATTAAAAACTTTAAAAGTTAAGCTTTTAGTGATGTAAACCAATGCAGGGTTTGCATAATTAGTAGTTGTGGCATATGTTCCACTTTCCAGCCAGATTGTATCACCAGCTTGAGCAGCATCGATTGCAGCCTGAATAGTGGTATAAACTGTATTACCAATAACTCCATTATGCTCAATACGAGGATCAGGAAGCGTTTCATTCTTACTACTTCCCTGTACTAAGCTATTTTGACTAGAATTAACTGAAGAATTACTACTGTCACCAGTAGATATATTTGTTGTTGTACTGTTGTTTGTGGTATTATCTGCAGCTGAAACAGCTCCACAAATTGTTAATGTAAATAGAATCGCTAGTGTAATGATTATCAATTTTTGCATATTTTTTTTCGTTTTTTCACCTCCTTTGTGCCTGTTGCAAAAATAATTAACTGATCATACATTAATCAAATCAAATTAAGTCAGTAATAAATGTAGATCATATATATTGATTAAATAAACCTTTATAAAAAGCTTTTTAAACGATATGTGATTCTAATCACCGAAATAAGCAGTTGAAAAACTTTAAAATTAAAAATTAATAAAGTTATAATTAATATGTTTAAAATATTAACGAAATATAACTGTAATTACAATGTTTAACTATAAAAAGCTTAGAAAACATTTAAAAAAGAAAAAATAAATTAAATAATTTACCTAACTCATTAAATACCCTTTGATCATATTAAATAACGATACCTGTGATGAAATGTTAAAATGGAGAGATATGATGAGTACATATGTCCTTGTCCACGGCGGAAATATGTCGACAGACACATGGAACAAACTTTCAGGGCGTGACGACTACCCTTCAGGTGACTTTTTAGGTGGCAGAATATGGGACTGTATCATTCCAAACATCGAGGTGCATGAACACCGTGTTTTTGCACCTACACTAAAGGAAGAACACAGCAGCACCCTTACTGAACACATTAATCAAATTTATACACTTATAGAAGAAAATAACCTGGATAACGTGATACTTGTCGGGCACAGCTACGGAGGAATGATCATTACAGGTGTCGCATCAAAAATTCCAGAGAAAATTCAGCACTTGGCCTATGTTGACGCTGCACTGCCTGATCCTGGACAATCTCTGTTTGATATTATTACTTCTGGTGGTAGAGACCCACTGTCTTTTGTTGGATTAGAGCCTGCTGCGCCTTATGTGGAAAAGATACATTTTGAAGCTGAAAATATAAAAACACTGCCTAAAACCTATATTCTATGCACTGAAAGTGAATTTAGTTCGGTAACAAGTGTCGCCAGAGAAAAGATTGCAGCAGGGGGTAAATGGCATTACATTGAGCTGCCTACATCCCACGTGCCAATGGCCTCCATGCCTGAACGATTTACAGAATTACTTTTGGAGATTGGTGAAAAATAAGTAAATCAGCACAACTATTGGTTATAAAAATCAATGGGAATGTCCATAGAGCGGCAATGGAAATATAATCCAAAAACATCAGGTATCATCCTTTTTCTTTAGTTTTATCCCATATAAGACATCTAACCGATTATACTCCCTTTTCAATGAAAAGTACATCTTGATAAATATCTATGTGTGTTATTACCAGTTTTACTCACTACTTCATAACATATTAATCTAAATGTTATTTACCATATTATATGCCCTTACAGTAGGCCTAATCCCAGATCTCTCAAATAACTCAACTAATTCTAGCTGCTCATTTCCCATTTTATCTAAGGCTTCTTGACTTGCCCATACCGTTTCAATTATATAACGTCCCCTTCTATCAGTATCCTGGATTAAATATGATGCCATCATTCCTTCAGGCTTTTCATTTTGTTTTAAAGTTTCGTAATCTGATTCAAATTCTTTTATTTTTGAAATTGGGACGTTTCCCTCTACAAAGGTTATCACTTCCATCCAATCACCAGTATATATTTTAATTTACCTTTGATTAATATTTTACTGCAAGAATTTATTAAAAATTTCTTTTTTGAATTTTAAAGTAATGTTTTTAATACTCAAAAATAGAAAAATTATAAATCCCGTCAAATTATCTGAAATTTANNGGAAGTTTAGATGTTTAAAATAAAAAAATAGGTATTTACTAACTTTTTTTAAAAATAAATAGATAAATAAAAAAAATAAATATTCTCAATCAATGCAATCTATTTTCCCAATATTGTCCTGATAGTACCTGCAGCCTTCTGGTTCCAGGATAACATTTAAAAAGTTATACCTGAATTTCTTTACTCCAGGTAATGTTTTTACCAGGTGCATCTTTTCCAGGCAGTCTATACCCTCATTAATCTCACTGCATTCAAGATTGGTCATCCTTTTTATGGCGTCACCACTTCCACGTTTCCTGCTCCCTTCTACCATTGCTTTTAAAATTATCATTGCGTTTTCCTGAGTAGAACCCATTCAAACACCCCCTTGCGAATATGTTAATTAATTATATTAATTTGCGCATATATAAATCAAACTATCCATAGTAAGCGCCATGTAAAAAAAATAAAATCCAATTCAGGATATTTAATCTTAAAAAATAAAAAAGAAATTATCTTCTTTTTGAAACAGCTGATCCACCTAAAACTAACAAAACAGCAGATATAAGTCCAGTTAGAGGCATTCCTGTTTTTTGAAGTGGTATAGTTTCGCTTGCAGCTTTTACTGTAGTGCCAGGATCATTGAATGAGTTATTACCTTCACCATAATCTTCACCGTAACCCACATAATAATCATCAAATGGTTTGGTACCATTATATATGTCCTGAGGAATGTTTCCAGAGAATTGAGATGAGTTCACTGTATAATTTGCACCGTATTCATTGTAAATAGCGCCACCTGCAATTGGAACGATTGGACCATCACCATAGCCAGCGGCATAGTTATTTGTGAAACTACTGCCAGTTACAGTTAAATTACCTGTGTTCAATATAGCACCTCCAGCACCATATGCTTGATTACCATTGAAATTACTTCCAGTTACAGTTAAAGTGCCATAATTAAAGATAGCACCACCACAGCCATATCCCATGTTTTTTGTGAAATTACTATCGGTTACAGTCAAAGCACCAACATTAAAAATAGCTCCGCCTCCAGAGTTCCATGCATTGTTCTCTATGAAGTTACTTGTAATCACGGTTAAAGTACCCTTATTGTAGATAGGTCCAACGCATATTTCACTGCCCTCTTGTGAGTTTTTTAAGAAATTACAACCATTCAGAGTTAAATTTCCTTTATTGTAGATAATTCCAGTGCCATCAAATACAAATCCATTTGCTATTGTTAAATTTTCGATTGTAACTGTC
>DADN01000167.1 GCA_002509665.1 Methanobacterium sp. UBA8 | reverse complement strand
GGAAGATGGTGTATTCTGAGTTGGGAGAGATTCCTGTGGGTTGGGAAATAACTAACCTAGAGGGTTTAATCAGTTTCAAGAAAGGGAAAAAACCTAAAAAAGTTTTTGATTCACCAAAAAAAGGATTGATGCCCCAAATTTTAATTGATACTTTAAATGGTAATGAACCGTCTTTTGCCAATCCAAAAAATATGACCATTTCTTCATGTTATGATCCAATAATGGTTATGGATGGGGCTAATTCTGGAAGGCTAGAAATAGGTTATGAAGGTGTTTTGGGATCTACTTTAGCAAAGATAATTTCAAACGATCATTCAATTACTAATTATTATTTATATTATTTTTTGAAGGATAAAGAAGATGATATTAAAGAAAACACTTCTGGAACATACTTGCAACATGCCGACAAAGGAAAAATTGAAAAATATAAACTTGTAATCCCTGAAAAGTTTATCTTAAATCGTTTTGATGATTTAGCAAGATATTTGATAAATATAAAAGTGGTTAATAACAACGAAAATAGGATTCTCTCAGAAATCCGCAATTCATTGCTCCCTAAACTCATGTCTGGTAAAATAAGAGTAAATATTAATGAGGAGGGCACCGTTAAATGACGGGAATAAACGAGGACATGATAGAGCAAGAAGCCTTGGAGATCCTCGAAGAACTTGGATATGAAATCTTACACGGCCCCGACATATCCCCAGATGGTTTCAGTCCAATGCGGGAACTCTACAGTGACGTGGTCATAACTGAAAGATTGAGAGATGCCATATATAGGTTCAACCCTGATATTCCACCCACAGCCAAAGAAGAAGCTGTAAAAAAGGTAATCCGTACAGACAGCCCAGACCTTCTCACTAACAATCTAAACTTTCACCAGCTCCTAACCGATGGAATCACCATCGAATACCGCAAAGATGGCAGAATAATACATGATAAGGTTTGGTTATTTGACTTCCAAACCCATGAAAATAACAATTTTACAGCAATTAATCAGTTTACTATTATTGAAAATGATAACAACCGTAGACCCGATATCATTCTTTTTGTTAATGGCCTACCTTTAGTTGTTATTGAGCTTAAGAATCCTGGAGATGAAAAAGCTACTCTCAATAAAGCATACCAACAACTCCAAACCTACCAATCCCAGATACCCTCTCTATTCCATTTCAATGAAATCTTAGTAATTAGTGATGGCATGGAAGCTCGTGCAGGTACTTTAACCAGCGATTACCAGCGTTTTATGCCATGGAAAACTATCGAAGGAGAAAAAGATGCATTGTTAACAATGCTGGAAATGGAAGTACTCATTAAGGGTATGTTAAACAAGCAAGTCTTGTTAGACATTTTACGTCATTTTATTGTTTACGATGATGTTGAGGCTATAATTAAGAAAAAATTGGCGGCATACCATCAGTATCATGCTGTGAATAAAGCTGTAGAAGCCACTGTTGATGCAGCTAGTCTAGATGGAGATCGAAGATGTGGTGTGGTTTGGCATACTCAGGGTTCAGGTAAGAGCCTAATTATGGCTTTTTATGCGGGTAAGTTAGTTTTGGAGATGGATAATCCTACTTTGGTGGTATTAACGGATCGTAACGACTTGGATGATCAATTATTTAGTACATTTAAAGCTTCACAGAATATATTAAGACAGAAACCAGTGCAGGCAGAGAGTAGGGACCATCTTCAGGAGTTACTGCAGGTAGCTAGTGGGGGGATAGTTTTCACAACCATCCAAAAGTTCCTTCCAGTGAAAGGGACTGAATATCCAACTCTATCTGAAAGGAGGAATATTGTAGTTATAGCTGATGAAGCTCATCGGTCACAATATGATTTTATAGATGGATTTGCTAGACATATGCGAGATGCTCTACCAAATGCCTCTTTTATTGGCTTTACTGGCACACCACTTGAACGTGGCGATAAAAACACTGTTGCTGTTTTTGGTAATTATATCGATATATATGATATTGAACAGGCTGTGGAAGATGGAGCTACTGTTCGCATCTATTACGAGAACCGACTAGTTAAGCTTGACCTAAAAGAAGAAGAAAAACCACATATAGACCCTCAATTTGACTTTATTACTGAAGGCCAGGAAATGGAGAGTCAGGAAAAGCTCAAAAGCAAATGGGCTAGAATGGAAGCTATTGTTGGAAGTGAAACCCGTATCAAACGCGTAGCTAAAGATTTAGTGAGCCATTTCGAAGCCAGATTCAAAGTACAAGAAGGTAAAGGTATGGTTGTATGTATGAGTCGACGCATATGCATAGAACTATACAAAGAAATTATCAAGCTCAGACCTGAATGGCACAACGATGATGACAAGCACGGCTTTCTAAAAGTGGTCATGACGGGTAGCGCTACCGATCCCTTGGACTGGCAGNNCATATACGCAACAAGCCCAGAAGAAAACAATTGGGAGATACTTTCAGGGATCCTAACTCACCCATAAAGCTAGTAATCGTTAGAGATATGTGGCTCACTGGTTTTGATGTTCCCAGCTTACACTCCATGTACATTGACAAACCCATGCAGGGTCATGGCCTTATGCAAACTATTGCCAGGGTAAACAGAGTCTACAAAGAAAAGGAAGGTGGACTAATTGTTGATTACCTTGGAATAGCTGCTGAACTTAAGAAGGCACTTTCCCAATATACAGATGGTGGTGGTCGTGGTGAAATTGCATTTGACCAGGAGCAAGCTGTAGCAATATTAATGGAGAAGTATGAAATTGTGACGGGTCTTTTCCATGGATTCAGTTATAAAGGTTTTTATAAAGCAAATACGGGGGAGAAATTAAAGCTTATGCGTGATGGGGCGGACTTTGTTTTAGGTCAAGAGGATGGAAAAAAGCGTTGCTTTAAATATGTAAACGAATTATCNNTTCTCTTTAGCAGTTCCTCATCCGCAGGCCATGAGTATAAGGGATGATTTGGCTTTCTTTAAGGCTGTGAAAAACTATATTGCAAAGGTCACCGGGGATCCTCAAGAACACGTTGAAGATGTTGATATGGCTATCCAGCAGATCCTCTCAACAGCATTAGTATCAGACGAAGTTTTAGACCTCTTTGAATTAGCAGGACTTAAAAAACCAGACATATCCATACTGTCTGATGAGTTTCTCTTAGAAGTCAAGGACATGGAACATAAGAATACTGCTGCTGAACTACTAAACAGACTCCTGAATGATGAAATAAAAAGTATTTCTCGTAAAAATGTTATCGAAGCACGTTCGTTCAAGGATATGCTTGAGAAAACCATTCATGATTACCATAAACGCAACATTGATGCAATATCAGTAATCGAAGAACTCATTGAAATGGCTAAGAAAATGAGGGCAGCTCAAAATAGAGGAGAAGATTTGGGACTCACGGAATATGAATTAGCCTTTTATGATGCTCTTGAAGTTAATGATAGTGCAGTGCAGGTCTTAGGTGATGATATATTACGAGAAATAGCTATAGAATTAGTTAAAGCCATAAAGAGCAATATAACAATTGATTGGACTCTAAGGGAAAGTGTTCAGGCTAAGATGAGGGTTTCAGTTAAGAGAATACTAAAGCAATATGGTTATCCACCAGACAAACAAAAGTTGGCAGTTAAAACTGTATTAGAGCAAGCTAATAGAGTTTGTGAAGAATGGGCTTCTTAAAGGGGAGTTTTTTATGAAGGCAAATGATACGAAAATAGAGACATTTTTACAGGGAAGCAAACAATTTGTGGTTCCACTTTTCCAGAGAACTTACAGTTGGGAAAAAGAAGATATAGAAAAACTTTGGACAGATTTGAAGGCCACTAGGGATGATCCTGATTATATTCATTTTTTTGGTTCATTTGTTACTATGCCTATTCCAACAGGTCCAGGAATTCCTGATGAATATATTGTGATAGATGGTCAGCAACGATTGACCACCATTTTCACTTTATTAGTTGCATTAAGGAATCAAATAATCCACTTAGATCCAGATTATCTTAACAAAGATGAAATAGACGAGATGTATCTAATAAATAAATTCCAACCGCAATTTAAATATAAGCTGATACCGACTCAAGCAGATAGAACAATCTTCAATAATTTAGTTGATGATCCAGATCCATTCTTGGATAATACACACATGTTATTTGATGTATACGATTATTTTAAAAACAAATTTTCTTCGTTAGGTAGTATTGATAAACTTATTGAATATAAAGACGCATTACTATCACGTTTTATGGTTGTAGACATTTATCTAGAAAGTGGTGATGATCCTTATTTAATCTTTGAGAGCTTAAATGGCACTGGAAAACCGTTAACACAGTCAGATCTTATAAGAAATTACCTTTTTATGAGGTTCGATCAAAATGACCAGGATTCACAGGAGAGATATTATAGAAAATTATGGTATCCGATGCAACAAGAGTTGCAAGACAATTTAGAATATTTCATTAGACATTTCCTATCAATTAACGGTGTTTTACCAAATTTTAATAAGATATATTCTGTTTTTAAGGAAAAATATGATGTTGAAGCAAAAAACCAGGATGATGTAATCAAATTAATGGAAGAGCTCCATAGATATGCTGGTTATTATGCTAAATTTTTGAATCCGGAAAAGGAAAGCAACGAGAATATAAGGTCTTATTTTGGAAAATTTAAGCGATTAGAGGTTACTACTCCTTATCCCTTATTATTAGCATTATATAATGATTATACGAAGAAATCTGACGAAAAAGGCAGAATAGAGACTGAAGTATTTTTAGAATGTTTGAAATCTATCGAAACGTATGTTTTACGGAGAGCTGTTTGTAAAATTCCTGTTAATGCTCTTAATCAATATTTACCCACTATATACAGTTCTCTTAACCCTGAAAATATGAGTGAATCCCTAAAAGACATGTTTAAGAATGCCAAAGGTTCTCGCAGAATGCCTGATTCAGAAGAATTTAAAAAATGTTTTAAAGATGGCATAATGCCTAAAAAAACAATACGGTACGTATTAGAAGAAATTGAGAAGTATCCTGACAATAAAGAGTTAGTGGACCCTTCAACACTCCAAATTGAACATATTATGCCACAAACTTTAACTGACGAGTGGAAAAATGAATTAGGTGCTGACTGGGAGTTAATACATAAAAAATATTTAGAAACCATTGGAAATTTAACATTAACTGGTTATAACCCTGAATACTCTAACAAACCTTTCAAGGAAAAAAATAGTATGGAAAACGGATTTAAAAAAAGTGGATTAAGATTAAATGCTTATCTATCAACTTTTGACACCTGGAATAAAGAAGGGATTATGAAACGTGCCAATTATCTATTACGAATAGCTTTGGAACTTTGGAATATGGATTGATAATGTTAGTTAAAGAATTATATGGAATAGGTGATTATTAACCAGACATAAGAAATCAAATTAAAATTAGAAAGAAATATAAATTATTAACTGTGATGGTATTAATATGTCAAATGTATTACCAGATCTTGACGAACATGGTTATCTTCCTGAAGGTTGTTATTTACCACCTTTAACAGAATTCATTGAACGTTTTGTACAAGTTGACGACATAGATAAACGCAACGAGCTTTTTTCAAACTATGAATTATATTTTGGTAGATTTAAATCAATATTAATTAAAGTTTGGATTGGAGGCAGTTACGTTACCAAAAAAACTAACCCAAACGATATTGATCTGACTGTACATTATGATACAACGAGATTTAATGATCTGAAAATTACTCCGCTTGCTGAAAGGCTGAATTTTTCCAATAAGGAGTATATGGGAAGTAAATATAATTGTCATACACAATATGTTCCTGTTTATCCAAAAAATCATCCGAAATATGTTTTAACAGAGCGGCAAAATGAAAAATGGTATAAATGGTTTACTAGAGACAGGAATGGTATTTCCAAAGGTATAGTAGAGCTGAAAAATAATAAATAGATCAATGAGGGCTATTATGGATTTTAGGAATCCTTTTATCATTGAAGAAGAATTGAAAGACGTAAGGGAGCTTATTCATTTAAATGAAGAGTTACTTTCTGAATTTCCAGATGATGATGACCCTGCGTTAGAATTCAATTTAAATTATTTAAAAGGGTTAGAAACCAACTTGATTAACGAATTAAACGAATCAAACGATTTTCATAATATAGACCTATTTGATGTGGTTATAAAAGATAATAACGATGAAGTTATTTTATTAGATGATTTTGCGGATATTTCAAGGTCTTTCCAAAAGATGATAATTCCACTTGCTCAAACTGGTAAAGGTAAACCTGTACAATTAAACGAATCTCCTCCTACTGAAATTATGGAAGGTACTAGTTTAGGATTAGTAGAAGNNAGGATCACTAAGGATGATACTTAGAACAGATCCACAAACTCGTTTTAGTTCTTTTGTCAAAATTGCTTTTGATAGGTTTAATGATTTAGTCGAATGTGCTGACAATAAAGAATTACTTAAACAACAAACTGAAAAATTAGGCCCTGAATCCATGAAGAGATACAAAAATTTCATGGGTGACATCTCTAAAAAAGAAGTAAATGTAACTATATTTGACGAACTTAAGCCGCTAACAGCTGAAAAAACAGAAATAACAAATGAATTTGCTAAATCAGTTTATAAAGTAATTGGTATTAAACAAAAACCCACTGAAAAAAAGATCATCATTGAAGGGGTTTTAGAAGTCATCAATACATTTTATTACAATTTTACAATTAAGGATTCTAAGGATAATAAATTTAACGTTCATTTTGATAAGGTTTATACAAACAAAATTAGCAAGATGCTAGATAAAGATGTTAAAGTCGAAGCTTTGATCACTGAGACTTATCATGAATTAGAAGATAAATTTGATAAAAAACGGGAATTTATACGATTTTTATAGGATGGAATGGTTAAAATGCCTGAAAAAATCATTGAAGAGTTTGTTAAAGATGAGAGTGTACCTATTTATGAAGTTTTTAGAGAAATTCTTGGTTTCGGAAAAGATGACGACCCTGAAGATGTAAAATCAGCTTATAAAAAACGAACCTCTTCCGTTTGTAAACCCTGTTGGGAACTAAAATATTGCCCTTATGGTTCTCTAGTCGAACAATTTCCACTCCCAAGAGTTACTCGAGAAATAGCCGTTAACCGCAATGAACGCCTTAAAAAATGTTTGTCTACAGGTTTATTCCGTGCTGGAGAACCACTTACAGAAAATAGACGAAAATTTTTTGAAAATGAAGTTGAAACTTTTAATATTGATGAACATCCTGAAAAGCTTTCAAAATTTGAAATAGATGCTTCATGTTCAATTTATGGGCATTTATGTCCCGTTTTTTTTGTAAACGTGCCTTTTACTGAAACCAGTGAAATGAGGAGGATTGGAAGGCATATTCCCACAAAAACAATGATAAGAGTTGCAAGAAGGGATAATAACACTTGTCAGATTTGTGGTAAAAACTTATTGGATTACGAAATTGAATTTGATCATATCATTCCAGTTTCCAAAGGTGGCAACTCTGAAGAAAGTAATCTAAGGATTACTTGCTTTGATTGTAACAGATCCAAGTCTGACAACGTAGATTTATAAAAAGAAGATTAGATTACTTAATTACTTACTGAAAACACCTAAAATATGCTAATGCATTTATATTTGTTTTTTTAAGACTTAATACGCTAGTAAAAGAGGTTGTGGAGGAGGGATTCAAACCCTCGGCTACTGGTGTTTTCAAGTATGTTCATGCTACCATAACTGCAGGCTTTACTCCACTCCGTTAGCCTGTACTCCAGCCAAAATGGCGAATATGGCATTCGACACTATTCCAACAGATATATCTAGGATAATTTTGTTTGTTTCATTCATTTTATCATCCCCTTGTACTATTTGACATAGCAGATATATTCCTGTCAGGATGATGGCAACAATTCCATACCATTCCACAACTTGATATCATAATAATATATAGTTATAATATTATTTAAACTTTTAATATTTAGGACAGATTTTATTTTATTATATGTACATCCAGGGATACATAAATTAATACACATACTGAAGGAAATGATAGTTACGCTGCAGTATATGATGAGTTTAGGTGATACACTAGGAAAATAATTTAGTTTTCTTGTTTAAACTTCTCTAAATCACTTAGTATATTGTGTATCATGTCTAAAAATAGAAATAACTTTGTTGAAATTTCAATAGTATTGTAGTTTTTATATCTGCCATGAAATAATGCATGTCTATTTAAATCATTTTGTTCTCCCGGTTTAGATGGGTCAAAATTTCCATATAAGCTGTCCAGTCTTTTTTCTAAAAATTTAATATTTTGGATTTCCATGAATTTTTCAATCCCTAACTGTTTATTTTCATTCAGCATTGCTTCATCATACTTATTTTTAAGCTCTTTAAGATATTTTGAAAAGCTGAATTCAGATATGTGATCAAGATAACTTCTAATAATACCTTCAACTTGAATTGTAAGNNGGCCCATAAAGAATCTTCAAAGATTTTTTGGTTATCTTTAAAATCATCTAATATCCATTCATTTATTAAATTCTCTAATCCTATGCAATCATCTTCATTATGATATTTAACAAGGAAATCAGTAAGATTTTGTTGAGTTACATTTTCTTCTCCCGCTACTTGAAAGTAAAACGAACTTGACATTGTTGGAATAAACCACCAACCATTTTCTAACANNCTCCAAATTTTGGATGAGGGTTTCCTGAGAAATTTCAAGTGCTTGCAAAGGTTCAAGTGAAGCTTTTATTAAAGAAGAATAATCTGGTATACCTCCTGTGATTTTTAAGACCGTATCTGAATAGTCTAGAACTGGTAAAAAATTAAATGTCTCGTATATATTGCCAATAATATCATCTAAGCTATCCATTATCTGTTTAATATCATCAGTTGATGTCATAATTCATCACAGCTTTAACAAAGGATTATTATTATGATAATTTTATAGCACATCATTAATACTATTACTTCTCTTTTGCTCTTCAGGACAACTCCAATAACATCTAATTTTCATAGTATTTCACCCACGAGGTGATGCATATGCGAGTAAGTGAAGCTATTCCGCGAGGTCGAAAAGTACATCTATACCATCCTGAATTGTTTTCCAACCATGAAGAAGTTATTATTTACACCAGAGATGAGTTTCGACGTAATTATGTTGCAATGAGAGAGCATATGGAGTATGCTTTTAAGCAATACAGTCAGATAGACAGCGAGCGAGAATGGGAGCTGGCGGGTTATTGGGCTAAAATTATGGAGAGGATCTATTTTCTTAATGTAAATATGGAATTATTATTGGACAAAGGACCTTCACAAGCATACCTAGATACATATGTTGAGATCCCTGTTGATCCATCCGAAGATCTCCTTTTAGAATCTGCAAGGAACATCTCACCAGATTCATTACTGGCTGACTGGCTGTAATTCTATGAGACGAAGTTTTGGTATTGTAGACAGAAAAAAAATCCTAGCATATAAGCCACAACTATTCCAACGAACAGAGGACTTGCTAGTATTCCCGGCAAAAGATTTTCACCAATGGCACAGCGAAATAACCGAATATGTGGATGGTCTTTTCCAAATTAAAGCTCAGTCTGATCCTATTAATCTTGAAGATATTAAATTAGTGTTTGGTTTATTAACAGAGATAGAAAGCAAGCAAGCTAGTCTGTTTGACAGCAAACAACCATTGGATTTCTCCTACCACTATATTTCACAAATGGATTCTAAGTTTAAAA
>DADN01000137.1 GCA_002509665.1 Methanobacterium sp. UBA8 | reverse complement strand
CTGGACGTGCTGGATGAAACAGAAGAAGCCGGTTTTTCCATCCTGAAAGTAGGTAAACCAAGTGAACTGGTCTACAACGCCAAGGTAGATCGATACCACGTGGGAATAGTTGCACCAGGTGGTTTGAATCCCATAGCTGCCATAAAAGAAGCAGGTATATCTATAGAAGCCAAGGCAGTGGAGATGTTAATGGATATAAGCAAGATGGAAGAGTTTTAAGTTAGAACAACTCCCATCTTTAAATCTTTTCTTGATAAGTTTTATCTGATTTTTTATTAACCCTATTCTACAAATCGTTTATCAGACTTTTTATCCTTTGCTTCGTGGTGTTTATCCTCGAACCATCCTATGGATATATCTTCTCCTTCATCCCTGTCAAAATGAGGAATATAAGGCTTTATATCCAGAAGGGGAGTTCCATCAACCACATCCACATTACTGATGTGTAAAGTTGACCCTTCAATCTTTTCCAGGCGAACCACTGAAATTCCAATGGGATTTGGCCGTTTAGGAGCTCTTGTAGCAAATATTCCCCTCTTTACTGTATCCAGGAATGGTTTTACCTCCAGAGAATGACCATTACACAGATGGAAATGGTAAATGAGCAGAATGTGTGAAAATCCATCCAGATCTTTTAAACCAGTTTCATACTCTTTTTCAAGTTCTATGGTTCCTCTAACTCCTCTGGCACCAACAGGTTGTATAGGCATTCCATGAAGTTCTTTAAAGGGAGAATGTATGATTCCAATTGGATTGTACTGTACTTGATTCATTGTTTATCACCGTAATACAAAATAGTGGAAAATGCCGAGATGTAATAGTTTACATTAAAAAAATATTTAAATCATCTGATATATAAAGTAACACGCTCGAGTGAACTGGATGAAAACTAAAAATGGAGATGTTAAACCATGAAAATAAGTGCCAGGAATACCATTAAAGGGAAAGTAGAGGGCGTAGAATTAGGAGCAGTAATGGCTAACGTCAAAATAAAAATAGAAGCCCCAGATGTTATCACTGCAATAATAACCAAAGAATCTGTCAAAGATCTAGATATTAAGGACGGAGACGAAGTTATCGTAATTGTAAAATCCACTGAAGTAATGGTTGGCAAAAAATAACTTATTTATTACTTCTTTTTTAATTTTTTTTTATAAATTTAGGGTTTCAACCTAACACTCCCATCTACTATAATTTATCCACACTTCGCTTTTTAAAGGATTATAGACCTTTTTTTAAGGTTTTAACAATTATTAATTTTTTTTACAATCACATTAAATTCGATATGTTTATATGTCCATATCGCATAATTATAGCATCAATCATTAAGTGAGGGTGATAATTATGCCAGTAGTTATAGACGACGATAAATGTGGAAAGATCGAAAACTGCCCAGGAGAAGGCCTGTGCATCAAACTATGTGAACAGGGCGCTTTAGTGGATGAAGATGGCGAACTTGTTCTGTACCCGGATAAATGTGATGACTGTGACCTGTGTATCACCAACTGCCCTAACCAGGCCATATCCAAAGCTTAAATCTTAAATATATAGGGGAATGGTATTTATGAGCGCGGTAGAAAGAAATGGGAACGACAAACGTTCTCTGGATTACATCAGTGACAAATGTGTGGGATGCGGTATATGCACCAGCATCTGCCCCACGGAATCCTTAAGGCTGGGTCCAGTATTACCCATAGCCAGAGGACTGGTGGACATGGATTACGTGAATGTTAACAAGAACAGCTGTGTTTTATGCGGTTTATGCGCATCAGCCTGTCCTTTCGAAGCATTCGAGTTCAAGATCAACGATGAAAACATCAAAGATCTGGAAGCCTATCCTCAGTGGAACCACTCGGCATACATTGACAATGAAGAGTGTCTATATTGTAAGGCATGTGAAACTGCTTGCCCTCAGGATGCTATAACCATCAAACGTGAACTGCCTAAACGTTCCAACCTGGTTGTAGGTGAAATCGATATAAACAAAGATGAGTGTATTTACTGTGGTATCTGTGAAGAGATGTGTCCACCACAAGCCATAACCATGACTGTCAAGGAACAGATGGAACGTGACATTGAAGTGGATGAAGATAAATGTGTTTACTGCTTGGTGTGTAAGCGTGCCTGCCCAGTGGATGCTATAAAAGCTGCATGTACTTCATGTTCCTATGGTGAGTACGAATTAAATCCAGAAGATGCCGAAATCAAAGGAAGAGCCATCCTGCAGGAAGATAAATGTGTTAACTGCGGCTGGTGCCAGGAAATCTGCCCGGTTGATGCTGCCAAAGTCATCAAACCATTTGAAGGGGAAATTTCCGTTAATATAGGAGAATGTAAGGGTGAATCCTGCCACGCCTGTGTGGATGTCTGCCCCTGTAATGCAGCAAGTNNGAAGAGAAATTCTGCATTCTCTGCGGTGCCTGCAGTAATGTGTGCCCACAAAAATGTATCACCATAAAACGGGACAAGATGAACCTGGAGAATATCCGTTCCAAGTCCTGGCAGAACAAGTTATCCGGATTAATTGAAGGGAAATAATTTTTATCTCTTCCTCCTTTCTTTTTTTGAATTTGCTTATCACATGGCATGATAAATTTAAGAATTTAATATTAAAGTCTCACCAAGGAGTTCTACTCCAATTCTATCATTACAACCGGACTGATGAAAATGTCAGTAAAAGCAATAATATTGAATTCTTCCTATCCTGAAAACTTTAAATGTGGAACAGGGATAAGCCCCTCAGGACATGGGGATAATTGTGCAAACGGTTTAAACCCATATTCCAATTTAAAAAACTTAAAACCTCCAGATACGTTCAAAATTGAATAAAAAAATAGGAAATAATGAAGGTCATACCTATTTAATAACTTTTTCTAATGAAACTGATTAGGGCTTTTTCTGTTATTAACTTAAGACACAAAAATATTTTGTATCCCCCGAAATTTTTATATATAAGTTAACGAATTATAGAATTATACACTTCGAAAGGGATTAGTAAAATTATAAGATTATATTTCATTTAAAGAATAATAAAGCATTTTAAAGTGGATAATAGAATTAAATCTTCATTATTTAAATAAATAAATGTAAAAATCACCCAAAATTTGTAAAAAAGTTATTTAAAAAACACAACAACCAGGATAATGAAAAAAACATACATAAAATTGAGTAGCTACTTACAGTATATGGATACTCGCTAATAATTTTTAGAGTTAAAACTGAATATGTAACTTTTCAACTGATTTATAGTTATATTAACAATTTAATTCAACTATAACTCGTTATAAACAATAAATCTACTAAATAAACGAAATTCAAAGGAATATTTCAAAAAAATCCTTAAGAACATCTTAGAGATATCAAATGCCCCAAAAAATAGTCTTCGTAC
>DADN01000255.1 GCA_002509665.1 Methanobacterium sp. UBA8 | reverse complement strand
ATGCGTAAATTAAATACATGGTTGCGAAGCAAATGGAGACATTTTTTCAAGTCCGTTTATACTCAATTTCTGTCTAAATTTCGTATCGTTGGTCGCGGATATAAACTATATAATGATAGAAATAATTTTGTATTTCGTTTAGGGTATAGTCATAGTATTTATTATCTTTT
Source organism: Methanobacterium sp. UBA8 (assembly GCA_002509665.1). GTDB lineage: Archaea > Methanobacteriota > Methanobacteria > Methanobacteriales > Methanobacteriaceae > Methanobacterium_D. The sequence goes on along the minus strand of DADN01000255.1, from coordinate 2,998 downwards.
ACCAATGACAATGTATTTAGCAAAAAAAGAAAAATCCGCATTTTTCTATAAGATTTATGGTCAAGAGTTAGATAAAAGTAGATCNNAAATTTTAAACAGCCGAATATATATAGTTCTAAGGGGATTTTTAGAGCGAATGAGTGGTTTATCAAAAAACAGGGTAAAAAAGCTTATTCTGTCTAATGATCGTAAAGACGCTAAACTATTTTTTATTTTTCTTGTGTATCAATGAATTGTCGTTTATAGCTTTTCAGACATATTATTATCAAGTATTATGTGCTGAAAATATTATAGGGGAATTGACTAGCGAAGTGCTAACTTTGGACGAGTCCCTAATATTAGGACCAGGGGGGGAAGAATGGTGGACCCAGGGTTGTAATCTGTCAGTGTGGGAGAGTTTAGACAGTATCGCATTGGTAGATTGGTCTGATCATTTACAGTTAGTTAGTGGTGTTGATACAGAAAGTGTATATTGTATTTTTTTTTCTACACAAGTGATGCCACTGGGGGAAGAAAAATTGAAATTTTGGGTATTACAGCAAAAAGTATATGGGGTGCCAGGTGAATTAGTTTTAGTTTTCTTTAGATTGGATAACAATTTTAATCATGATCTCCATGGTGTTACGGTATATAATGTCACACCCCACGATTTGAGTGTGTATTTGGTTAAGCTACAGTGTTTCTGTTTTGAAGAAATAAATATAAGATCCGGTGAAAGTATAGATTTACCAGTAATTTTATATTTAGATAAACGTATTCAGTTTGATGTTTTGCCATTAAAATTTTTAGCAGTAGAGTACACTTTGTTGTGGAATTCTATCTAGAGTAGTAATAAGAATGAAGGAGTAATCTAGTGTAGGAACGATCTCCGAAAAGAGAAAGTTCCGAAACGTAAAAATGTATCCATTTGTATCAAATTTATTATTAGTTAATTTTGCGTATAGCAAGCTATATTCATATTTAGTAAAATATCCAACGCCTTCCAATATTAGTATTTTTTGGAACTTTGGTTTCTTGTCTGCATTTTTCTTGGGAGTACAGATCGTCACTGGTTTTGTATTAACAATGTTCTACACCCCGCATGTAGATTATGCATTTGACAGTATTCAGCATGTTATGAGAGACGTAAATTATGGTTGGTTGATCCGCTATTTACACTCAAACGGAGCATCATTGTTTTTTGCAGTCGTATATATTCATATTTTGAGAGGATTATATTATGGATCTTATAGCCATCCAAGAACAGTTGTGTGGTTTACAGGAGTAATAATATATATATTGATGATGGGAACCGCATTCTTGGGTTATGTGTTGCCATGGGGACAAATGAGTTACTGGGCAGCAACAGTAATTACGAACTTCGTTACCGTAGTTCCAGTAGTAGGAAAGGATTTGTTGTACTGGATTTGGGGAGGTTATTCTATTAATAATGCAACCTTGAATCGATTTTATAGCTTGCATTTTATTTTGCCGTTTGTAATTGCAGTGTTGTCATTATATCATTTGTATATCTTGCATCAAACCGGAAGTAGCAATCCATTAGGAATAAAAGCAAAAAGATTAGAAAAGATCCCATTTTATCCATATTTTGTAATAAAGGATTTGTTAGGTTTGTTGGTGGTGTTAATTCCATATAGTTTGTTGGTATTTTTCTATCCAGAAATGTTAGGACATTCCGACAATTATATCAAAGCAAACCCATTGGTGACTCCGCCGCATATAGTACCAGAGTGGTATTTCTTACCATTGTATGGTATTTTACGTTCTATTTTGGATAAAACATATGGATTGGTGGTGATGTTTGTGTCAATGTTGTGTTTATTTACATTACCATATTTGGATAAGAGTTATATAAAAAATAAAACATATAAACCATTACAAAGAAAATTATTTTGGTTTTTTGTTTTAAATTTCTTATATTTGGGTTATTTAGGAAGCCAGACACCAACATATCCAATCATCGAAATAGGATTAGTATGTGCGCATTTTCATTTGTTATATTTCTTTTTATTAATACCGGTATTATCATTAGTAGACCGTATTTTTGTAGATAAGAGAAGTTAGAAGGCGAATATAGCTCAACGGTAGAGTATAAGATTGTGGTTCTTAGAGTTGCAGGTTCAAATCCTGCTATTCGCCCGTAAAAAAGTTTCGACACTCGTAATTTAAAGGTAGAATGTCCCGCTCATAACGGGTCAGATGTAGGTTCAACCCCTGCCGAGTGGATAGGAAAGTAGTAAGAGGTCCAAATATAGAAAGTTTAAATAGTATGTGATGTATTTTATGGATATGACAGTAACTATGGTGTTGTTAGGGATTTCCGTAATATTACTATTGGCAGGATATGTAGTAGGAAATTACGTAGTAAATCCGGAAGAAGTAAGTTATGAAAGAATCTCAAGCTATGAGTGCGGGTTTGAGGCGTTTTCAGATGCGCGAGAACCATTTGAGATTAAGTTCTATTTGATAGCGTTGTTGTTTATAATTTTTGATGTAGAAGTAATATTCTTCTTCCCTTGGGTGTTTGCGATGAAGGAATTATACTGGGGAGGGTTTTATGTGATAGTATTTTTCACAATATTATTAGTAGTAGGTTATTTGTACGAGGCGCGAAAAGGATGTTTATCATTTGCGACCTAGAGGGGATCGCTTAGAGGTCTAGAGCGTTGGTTTGCTAAACCAATATACAAGCAATTGTATCGTGGGTTCAAATCCCATTCTCCTCAAAGTTTAACGAACAATAGATATGAAGATGTATAGGTTGCAGAAGTTGCCATTCAGGAGGATACCAGGAAAATATTACATCTACTGTAGTTATTTTGGAGGTTTAGTGTTGCATTTGAGAAATCATATACTTTATAATCCAAATATAATTAATCCGCTCCCAGAATACGCAGAGGAGGTAATAGATGATATCTTGTATTTTTTTGTATTGGAGTGTTATTTTGGAAAATATGAGAATTGCAGATATAAAAAGTATAATCTTGAATATTTGTAT
>DADN01000228.1:7133-7732 GCA_002509665.1 Methanobacterium sp. UBA8 | reverse complement strand
TGTCTGGAGTATCTATTTTCCATGTTATTTTCACCAAATCTAGATATTAAAATGTTAAAATTTAATAAAAATAAAATTAAGCTGTTAATGGGCTTTTTGTTTCAATCTCTGTCCTTTCTTCAATAATTTGAGCTAACCGTTTAGCAAGTGCTGTAACTGTCAATATTGGAGGCCTGCCTGGGGCCTGTGGAATTACACTGGTATCCGCAATGAAAAGTCCTTTAATTTTAGTCTCAAGGTTACTATCAACCACTTTACCAATTGCAGCAGTCCCACCAGGGTGTGCACCTCTTATCGGCGTTGAAACTATAGATGAAGGGTCTACACCTGCTTCAACGAGAACTTCAACACTTTTTTCATATCCTTCTTTTAAAAGTCCAAGATCTCTTTCAGTAAGCGGTTTTTCAACGGATCTATCAGAATTAATCTTTCCATTGGCTTCATCAGCTATTTTAACCATTATACCCAGTATATCCTCAGGATTTGCATTAAATCCTTTATTTTCTAAAAGAGGCAGGATTTGGGCAGAAAAATGTGGGGATAAAAAATAGGGGCCAAACTCAGCCTTAGTTCCCATAGGAATCTCCTTGTTAAGTTTT
>DADN01000228.1:0-7009 GCA_002509665.1 Methanobacterium sp. UBA8 | reverse complement strand
ATTTTTGTAACTGTAAAATCTGAGATGAGTGTTGCCCCATTATCTATAGCTTCATTTACAAAGTGAGTTGAATCCCATTTTGCACCTTTTTTACATCCACTGATACACAACCCACAACCATCACATTTGGAAAAATCAATGAATTTGGGCATAGGCTCCATGAAATAGCCGAGACTTTCTCCAGCATCCACTATTTTACGTGTTGCAGGTCCCATTAAATTAGCTGGAAAAGGGTTAACTTTTAAATCTGCACTCGCATCTATAAGTTCCTTGAAGAGATCAAGGTCATGAATTTTAAATTGAGTAGTTACAGAATTAACGTAACATGTACTACACGCATAACACGCGTTTGCAAGGGAAACCGGAGTTGTGCCCCCTACATCTTCTAAATACATTAATTCTGCAGGGTAATCAAGAAAATCATATTTATTTAAGTCTTTATCAGATAAATCTGCCTTTAAATCTACAGGAATACTTTTGAGATAATTCACAGATGTACCCGTTTTATGGCGCTTTCCTTTCTCTAAAATCAAGACTTTATAATCTTTTTTTGAGAGTTCTCTCGCTACTGTAGCGCCCCCAGCGCCAGTTCCTATTACTATCACGTCAAAAGTCATAAAATTCACTTCAAAAAATAATTTTAAAAATATTTAATCAGCTTTAACCAGCTTCTTACCTATTTTTCCAGCTTTTTCAAGGACATCTTTTTTGTCATTAACTGCCCCCGGAACATTATTATCCTGTGAAGTTAACATATCAACGACATTGAATCCCAAGAATCCAAACATGTCTTTAGTGGAGTTATAATATCCTGAAAACATGTTTTCATCAGGAGTTCCCTGTGTAAATACGAGTGCCATATCTTTTTTACCGTATTTTTCTTCAAAACCAGTCCCAAATAAAGCATAAAGCCTGTCTATGAAAAGCTTTGTCTGAGCAGTCATCTGCCACATGTAAATTGGAGATCCAAGTACGAAAGCATCTGATTCTTTTAGTTCTCCATAAATCTCCTGCATATCATCATCTGTAGCACATTCACCATCATTACTTTTACAATGCATGCATGCCTTACATGGAGCTATAGCCATTTTATCAAGGCTGAAACTTTTTGTTTCTGCGCCGACATCCGATGCTCCTTTAAGTACTTCCTCAACAAGAATTTCTGTGTTACCACCCTCTCGGGGACTTCCTATAAATCCTATTACTTTCATTTTTAACACACCTCTTACATTTTATCCAGATTATTCAAAAGATAAATCTCTAAAATTGCCTTTTTCAACCAATTACTATTTTAAAAAAGCTTTTATATTATGCAGTAAGAGAATCTAATTAAATAGATCACATATTACAGATTTATCTCTAAAATTCTAGTCCATTGTCTGTTTGGATGTATTTAAGTAAATTTCGTAACTTTTAAGTGACTAAGTAACCAGTTAGTAACCAGGTGGAGATATATGGCTAATGAAATGACCTGTGACAGCTTTTGTCCTGTAAGTAAGGCGTTAGTATTTATCAGCAAAAAATGGAGTATTGAAATAATCAGGGACATGTTCTTTGGTAAAAAACGATTTAAAGAATTTAAAGAAGGCAAACCTAATTTAAGCAACAAGGTTTTATCTGATTGCCTTAAAAATATGGAAAATAACGGGATTGTCCAAAAGAAAATAATCAATTCAACACCCATTTCTACAGAGTACTATTTAACTGAACGAGGGAAAGCATTAAATAAAGTCATATATGAACTGGCTGTTTTTGCTTTGGAAGACTGTGATGATGACGCATATAAAGAAGAGTCCGTCCGTATAAGAATAAAACAAGATTTTAGGGAAACTTTACAGATAAATGATCAGTGATTATAACCTTGATTCAATACTTAAATACTTCTGCAGCTCTCAAACACTAACATTCCCCAACCGAAGATTTTTGAAATATTTTTACATGTTTCCCGAAAACAAGGTTTTCCTAAAACCTTTTCAAGGAAAATATGAGGCAGATCAACAAGTATAATGATAAAAAAAAGAATTTTAGGAAAAACCATTGCATATAAATGATTAACTACTGATTACTTAATTAAAAAGGGGATATTTTGACTAAAAACGACTTAATTTCAGAAATATGTGATAAAAATGTGGATGTAGACAAATTTGCTGAAATTATAATTAATGAGGAGCCCATACGCCAAGAAATAATAAATCAGATGTTAAACAATGAACATATAATGGTATACTACCATTCATATAACATCCTAGCTAAATCAAGTGAATTAAAGCCAGAATTATTCTATAGATACTGGGATGATTTCGCTTCACTGTTAAATCATGAAAATTCATATCATCGAGATTTTGGTCTAACTTTAATTGCCAATTTAACAAAAGTAGATTATGAAAATAAATTTTCATCTGTATTTGATGATTATTTTAAACGAATCAACGATACCAAATTCATGACTGCACGCCACTGCATCCAGAATACAGCAAAAATTCTGGCAAATAAACACGAATTAAAGGAAGATATCTTAAATATTTTACTAAATATAAATGAACTATGTAATTTTTCCGAGAAACGGAAAGCTCTAATAAAATCAGATGTTATAGAAGTATTTGATGAATTTTACAGGGAAATAAATAATAAAGAAATGATAAATAAATTTGTCAAAGTTGAACTGAATAGTGTCAGCCCCAAAACTAAAAAAAGAGCCCGAGAATTCATTTTGAAGTATGAAATTTAGAAATTTTTAATTGATTTTGAAGGGGAATTCTATGAAAACATGGAATACTAAAAATTGCACAATTCATCAAATTTTAGAAGGAAGAAGCAACTCTTTTTTAATCAATTCACAAAATAATTACATTCTGATTGATACAGGCCGTACTAATTCATGGAAGAAATTAAGCAGTGAACTTGACGAAGTTTTAGGTAAAGATAAATTATCCTGTTTGATATTAACCCATACTCATTTTGACCATGTCGAAAATGCTGCGAAGATAAAAGAAAAGTATAAATCCAAAATAATTGTTCATAAAAGTGAATCAGAATACATTATATATGGTAACAGTCCATTACCAAAAGGAAGTAACTTAGCCACAGGATTTATGATTGATGTGCTTGGAAAAACGCTGGAATCCAGATATCAATATGAAAAAGTTAATCCAAATATTATTGTAGATGAAAAATATGATTTAATTGATTTTGGGTTCAATGCATATATTATACATACCCCCGGCCACTCAAAAGGGTCCATGAGCATCATTATCAATAATGAAATTGCCATTGTAGGTGATGCTATGTTTGGAGTTTTTGGAAATTCTGTATATCCCCCTTTTGCTGATGATCCTGAAACTATGATTAAAAGCTGGAATAAATTAATCAATACTAATTGTGATCTGTTTTTACCAGGTCATGGGAAAGAAATCAGCCGAAAATTATTGGAAAGTCAATATGAAAAGTATAAATGAAAATTATAAACGCAAAAAATATTAATGTATTAAGTTAAGATAGAATACCATCATTTAAGGTTTGTAGGTGTCGTTATGATTTCTAATCTTAAAAAAATGTCATTTTCAACTGTAATTCCACTCATAATAATATTAACACTTCTTTCTCTTGGAATTTTNNAAAAAATCAGGCCTTACGTTAAATACAATACTCTATCTGTTTTTTTGGGAATGATTATACTGGCCATCCCTGTTATTCTTCTGTTATATTTTACATTCAGCCAATTTTTAAGCATTGCTGGATCCTTTTTCGGCTCGCTACAGCAGGCAGCTACAGGTAATTCTACAATGAACCTGCCCCAAATAACTGATGCAGTACAGAATCTCGGCCTTCCAGGCGACATTTCACAGGGCATTGAGGATACTATCAAATCAGGCATTAGTCAATTTATATCTTATATTGCCAAATTAGGAGTTGATTTAGTGAGTTCCATTCCAGGCATTGCTGCACAGCTCCTTATATTAATCTTTTCAGTATTTTACTTTGCCCGTGATGGAGACAAAGTAATAGCATATATAACCGATATCATCCCGGATAAGGACAAAGAATTCTATCAGCAGATATTTAACAGCGCCGACGATGTTCTCAAAAGTATTATAGTTGGTAACGTTATCCCTGCTGCGATCCTTGGTGTGGTATCTGGAATCCTGTATTTCTTACTTGGATATCCCTATGCTATATTGCTGGCCATTATAAGTGGAATAGCAATGTTCATACCCATTATTGGCCCATGGATAGTTTATGGAATCCTTGGAGTATTCAGTATCCTTGTAGGGAACACTTTTCAAGGGATTATGGTCATTTTCTTCGGTTGGATAATAGAAACTTCGACAGACTTTTATATCCGACCTAGAATCTCAGTTCAATACTCAGAGGTTCACCCACTGGTCTTTTTACTTGGATTCATTTACGGAGCAGTAACAATGGGCATTCCAGGCTTATTTATAGGGCCATTAATACTCGGAATTACCTATGCTGCTTTCAAAATTTATCGAAAAGAGAAAATAAAGTCAAAAAACTCTTAAAATTAAAATTAATATTTATAATGTTCTATTTAAAAGCTAATGACAAATATTAAAAAGATCAAAGTTTAAAAATAGAGTATATTCTTTAAAAAATAACATTTCAAGTTTAATATATAGATTATATTAAAAGAGATGATAAAATGGTAGGAGATCTCCCTATAGATGGTGAATGTTCAGTTTGCGGTGGAACACTTGAGAGTATTGAAGAACAAATAGAAAAGCGAAAACCATTCAATGAACCCCAGATGTATCTTGAAACATGGAAAATTTTAAGATGTGTAGACTGCGGCCATATTGAAGAAAAAGAACTGTTAAACAGCGAACTATTAAATTAACTTCAATTCTTTTTTTAATAATATTTTCTAAAAATAAGATTCATTCCATTTTTAAACTGGCGATGTATTCATGTCCCTTATGATTATTCATTTTTGCAGTTTTATCAAATACAATTTCAGCTTTCTTACCAAAATGCTCTGCTGCGATTTTTAAGTGGCAAATAGCAATACCCACGTCTATTGGAATATATTTTTTAACCATAAACCTTTTTATGAACCCAGGTTTAACACTGTAAGCATGAATTATACCTTTATTGCCTGTAAAGAACCAGGGCTGACTATTTGTTGCAGATGGAGCAATGCGTGCTACTTCCAGTAACTCGTCTGCACCAGTAATGTCAGTTATCTCACCGAGAGGTTTTCTTTTAAATTCTGAAATACTGGTTCTATGTAATGATCCTGGATCTTTGGGCTTTCCAAATGCTATGAAAATGATAAACTCTAAACTTGAACTATTTAATAATTCACTGGTCGGAGCTGGAATTCCCTGCCAGCAGCTGCCAAAACCATTAGCTGAAAGGAACAAATCAGCCTGCTGCAGCATATAACCTATATTAGTCAAATAACCTTTTTTAACCTCTGAAAATACAGCTATATAATGTGGTGCTTCTTTCATCATCCGTCTTTTAACATGATCATGAGATACTATCTTCAATTCTGTTTTAATATCATCATAGATAGGTTTTAATGAATTAAGATACTCCGAAATTTCTTTAAGTGTAACATCATCAATGGGAGTTAAATCATAGTTTCTAATTGATTTCCGCTTGAATATATAAGAATAAAATTCAGTTTTTTCCATTTTTCCACCGTATTAATATTTATTACATATATCTTTTATAAGCATCAGTTATTCTATATTTATATTCGAAGTCTGATTTCGCACTTCCAATTTAGGAATCCTTCCTCTAACTATTTTATTATGTTTATAACAATTTAACAAACTAGCTAAATAACTAACTAAAAACAAATAATTATATTTATTTAAATAGTAATATATATTGATACAATAGTATGAGAAGATTATATGGCAGATAGAGAAATTGTACAGATCGCAATGAGAACAGAAGTAGATCTTAAAAATGAAATTAAAATTATGGCCATTAAAAAGGGAATCACCATGAATGATCTTCTTGTTAGGTATGTTAAGGATGGAATAGAACGAGATAAACGAGAAGAAAAAGAATGATTTTAACTTTTATTAATATATCTTGCTTATAGAAAGTAATTTTAAATTTCACTTAATTTATAGCAGATTAAATCCTATCTTTATATTCTAATTCCCCAAATATGATCTTAAATTCAGTTCCACTGATTCTATGCACTTCCAATGTTCCTTTTAATTGATTTACAAGAATCGTTACCATTTTTAAACCGAGAGTTTCAACATTTTCCATATCCAGATTTTCAGGTAATCCCACCCCATTATCAGATATAACAAGTTTCAATTTATTCTGCTGCAGTCTTTTGAGTTCAACTTTTACTATATCTTCATTGTTAGAGTTCGGAAATGCATATTTAAGACTGTTAGTTACAAGTTCATTAATAATTAAACCACATGGTATGGCTGTATCAATGTCCATTTTTATATCATCAGCATCTATTTGTAGATCAATAGCTCCTTTTTTAACTCCATAAGAATAGAACAGATCAGAGACAAGATTTTCTATGTATTCTTTAAAGTTGACATCCTTAAGGTCTTCTGATTGATACAGCTTTTCATGAACCATTGCCATAGTTTTAACCCTATTCTGGCTTTCCTTCAGGACATTTATAGTCTCTTCTCCTTCCACACATCTGGTTTGCAGGTTGAGCAAGCTTGATATGATCTGAAGGTTATTTTTCACCCTATGATGAATCTCTTTTAGAAGTACTTCTTTTTCCATTAAAGAATCTTTAATTTTATTTTCAGCTATTTTATTATCAGTAATATCTAAAAGGGATATCAAACTTTTCTTGGTTTCAGGAATTATGGCAAAAGTTGTAATTAGATCTTTAATATTACCATATCGGTCGACGAATTTAAATTCATAGTTTCTTGGAGCTAATTTTGGGTCAATCCGCCTGAGATTATGATACTCTTCTATTTTATCTTTGTAATCAGGAGTTACAAATTCCCTCCAGCTTTTTTTACCCTCTATTTCATCTTTTGAA
>DADN01000222.1 GCA_002509665.1 Methanobacterium sp. UBA8 | reverse complement strand
GGGGCATGTAAAAATTCTATGAATTTTTACTGTTGTGAAACCTCGTTTCACAAACATAGGAAATCCATGATTTCCGAATGTTCGAAAAATCATAGATTTTTCTCAACCTCAAATTCTGTTAAAATCTTCGATTTTTACGTTTACGAAAATCTATCGAAATTTATAATTTCGATGCATGCAAAATTTGTAGAATTATGCTGTTGTGAAACTTCAAGTTTCACAAACATCGAAAATCTTCGATTTTCGAATGCCGTACGAAGCGAAGCTTCGTGGCAGCAAATCGAAGATTTGCATGTTTCAATTTTCGCAGGCTTTGAATTTGGGTTCAGAAAATCTCAAAGAGATTTTCTTCAACTTTAAATTTGCTCTTAATTCCAATAATTTTTTTTAGATATTTATTACTTAACAGAACTGGCTTTAAAGCCAGCACATTTATTATACATATACCTAATTTATTTAAGTGAATAACGTAACTTTTTAAACCATAAATTTTAGACATAATCAAAAATCTATAATTTTTGATTTCATCAAAAACGAAGCCTGTGAAAATCTATCGAAATTACAAATTTCGATGCGGTGAAATTTTCAATTTCACGGCAGAGAAACAAAACATGCAAATCTAAAAGATTTGCTGCGTCAAAATTCCTTGAATTTTGACAGTTTCTCATGCAGCAAAAAATGCGAAGCATTTTTCGCATGTTTCAATTTTCACGGCCCTCAAACATTCCATGTTTGGGGCCGAGGAAATATAATTTCCTACGGCGTCAAAAATATTTAGTTATTCACTATAAACCCAATGTGTAGATGATATATATGGAAATTGTACTTTGTGTTACAGGAAGTATAGCTGCGATAGAATCTATTAAACTCGCAAGAGAACTTGCAAGACATGGAATTAACGTAAAATGCTTTATGAGCGACGGTGCATGCGAAATAATTCATCCCTATGCCCTGGAATTTGCAACAGGCCAGGATGTTGTTACCAAAATTACAGGTAAAATAGAGCATGTCAAATATGCAAATGCAGATTTAATTCTGGTCGCGCCTGCTACAGCCAACGTAATAAGTAAATTTGCTTATAAAATTGCAGACAACCCAATCAACACTCTTTTAATTACAGCTTTCGGGTACAACACACCCATTTTAATGGTTCCATCCATGCATAATTCCATGTATAAAGCTGTAAAAGAAAACATTGAAACTCTTAAAGGCGAAGGAATTACATTTGTAAAGCCTAAAGTTGAAGAGAAAAAAGCTAAATTCCCCGATATTAACGATATTGTTCTCCACGTGCTTAGGGCAACNNTAAAGGAGAACTTCGAGGTAAAAAAGTACTTGTAAGTGCTGGTTCTACCTATGAAAAGATCGATGAAGTCAGGGGCATTACAAATAGAAGTTCCGGTAAAATGGGGATTGAAATCGCCAAAGAAGCCTTTATTAGAGGTGCCAATGTAACACTCATAAAAGGCCAGATGACTGCAGATGTACCTAATGTATTTAACGTTGTTGAAGTCGAATCATCGGCTGAAATGCACTATGCAGTGTCTAAACTAGCCACTAAAAACGATGTGTTTGTTTCTGCAGCTGCAGTTTCCGACTTTAAAGTTAAGAATGCAGAAGCAGATAAAATCTCATCAGATACAGATATAACAATAGAACTTGAGAGAACCCCTAAAATACTAAATGAGGTTAAAGAAATCAACCCTGACATTTTCCTTGTTGGGTTTAAAGCTGTTCACAACCTTTCTGATGAAGAACTGCTCAATGCTGCAAAGCAGAGGATGGAACAGTCCAGTGCAGACCTCATGGTTGCAAATGATGTTGCAGTTGAAGGAGCGGGATTTGGATCTGATGATAATCAGGTTGTTTTGATGGATGATGAGATCATCGAGATATCTTTGAGCCCTAAACGAGAGATTGCAAAGAGAATTGTCGATAGGATCGTTACCAAAAGCTTATAATACCTATCTTTTTTTGAATTTTTGATTTAATAACTATTTTTTTTAGAAAATTCCAGTTTCATGGAATCTAATTTTTAATATATTACTTTCAAGTTTTTTTATTAAAAAATAAGATAACTATAGAAAGTATTAAGTACTACTTTTAAACCACAAATAAATAACAATCAATTAGATGAAATTAAGGTGGATTGAAAATTTAAAACACTATTTAAGCTTAAAAATAGCAAAATAAGTTTAGATAATCCATATCAACAGTTAATCAGAACAGCTATTAAAAATAAAACTCCAGCTAATGATTTAATATGAGGTGTTAAATGATCCCTAATGTAACATTTACAATGACTTCCACAGGAACAGGGATACTGTGGCTCTTTTTGCTGACTTTATTGCTGAGTTTTGTGATTTCCCACCTCAAATGCAAAAATTACAATTGTTCAATCAAATACAGCCTTTTAATCAGCATTATTCTGGCAATTATTTACAGTATAATCTTTATTTGGACAATACCTCCAGTTCCTCCAGAAATAAAGAACACATTGCTATTTAACCTGATTCTAGCTGTTGTTCTAATATTCATAGCAGTAATTCCAAATATAATTATAGGAGTTATAGGCGGTTTTTTTGCATTGTTTTTGAAAACCACTCCCCAATCTAAAGGAATAACAAGTAAAGATATTTCTGAAAAGCTTAAAAATAGAAGAATAAAATAAATATAAATTAAAAAGAAAATGGTATATCCAAATTAAAGATTAAACAGGATAGTTCTTAATCTTTTTCCTGGGCATAGTCAATCAAAAAACATCACAGAGACCACATCTGCGGCAAATTTATCGATAGAAACACATTTGATATTCAATTTAAAACACATTTTTGATTAAAATCCCTAAAACCTAGGGAGATTATCCAAATTGTCCCGCGTAGTGCCGTCTTTAACTGTCTTGATATAGTCAGTTCCACCAATATCATCGATTACAACCTTAGATCCTATAACCCATTGACCCTGATCATTGTAAATAAGCGTTATAATTTCAAAATTCATTCTTAACGCTGCAATAACGTCCCTTCGAGGCCATATTTCAGATTTATCCACTTTATCCCTATTATTTTTATGAACCCTCACCTGATCGATGTGGGTTTCTCCATCATACCTGACGGCAGATATACCATAGTCACCCCATTCTGTCATTCAATCATCCTTCTTTTTATGTTTTAATTAATACTATTCGTATTAGATACATAATAATATTTATTATTTGCTACTATGATCAAATAGAAAGAATTAAGATATCATATTATAAATAACTTAATATTGCTATTTATAAATTTATTAATTTAAAAATTATCTAATTTAAAATTTAACAAGAGTAAATTTAGGCTTATTTTGCTTTGAAATGATTAATATTTTCCTTAATACTTTCCCTAAGAAATCTAAACTTTAATCCCTTCACCGTAGCTTTTATATATTGCAATATATAATTAGTATTATGCAACATATATATTACATAATAGGTGGCCTGGAGGTAAAAACAGGTGAAAAATAAGAGAATGAAAATTGCAAGAATCGAAAAAGATCTATCACAGGAACAGCTTGCAGAACTTGTTGGAGTTGCAAGACAAACAATAGGACTTATAGAACTAGGAAAATATAATCCATCCCTGAATTTATGTGTTGCCATCTGTAAAGCTTTAGGAAAAACATTAAATGATTTATTTTGGGAGGAATAATCATGAAAACAATTAAAGATGAAAGAATTGAAAAAATAGAAAATAAATTTGGAGCACATGCGTTTATAATAATATCTGCTTTATTAGTTTCTTCAATATTATTCAAATCCTTTATCTTAAATTTACCATTTAAAGAGTATCTCACTGAACTCATCATATTCTTAATAGGAATAGGATACTACACAATTAGAATTGCAAATGCAGGTTTATTCCACATGGTCAAAGAAAGCAAAATATATATTATTATATCTTTTGCTGTAACTTCTATCATTTTTGGTGTCTTAATAGGAATTATAAATATGTTCAGGTACCAAAATGGACAGTTTAATGGAGTAACAGTTTTCAGCATATCCATCTTAACAGTGGAAGCATTTGTTCTTATCTCAGCTGCGTGGGTGATTTTTGAATGGTTATCTAAAAGAGGCGAACAAAAACAGTTTAATAAAAATTAGAGGGGAGTTCTAATAAGAAATAAAATAAAGTCTTAACTTATTCCTCCTCTTCCTCACATTCTTCAATTACTAGAGCACCTTGATACCCACAATCATGGCACTCCCACAAAGACCACATCTGAGGTAAAACCCATTTTACATTCCGGGAACCGCACTTAGGGCATTTTTTAACTTTTCTCATAATTCACCCCATAATATCTATTTTACATTTCTTATGTACCCTAATGATTAATAATTTTTGGTACGGCCTAAAAACTGAATTCACAGACAAAAGCCATGTGGTCCTTCTCATAAGGCTCAAGATTGATTTTTTCAATCACTCTAAACCCTGCAGTTTTTAATTTTGATTCTTCTTCTTTAAAAATCTTTTTTGGAGCCTTGGTTACGTCGATACTCCTTGCTTTTATCATTAAAATTCCAATTCCATCGCCTTTTAAAAATAAACGCATGTTGTCCATGAAAAGCTCTGATTGTTTAGGCTGAGCCACATCAGCATACACAATGTCAACCTTTTGAACCATATTCATATAATTTTTGGGTTTTGTGGCGTCGTCAAGGATTGGAATCATATTCTGGCGCTGACTGCATACTTCAGCCAGATCCCTCATCATTCTAGGTGAAAATTCCACGCAGTATATCAGCCCATCTTTCGACATGTCAGATATATGGGAAGGAGTTGTACCTGCTGATGCGCCCAGATACAGCACTTTTGAGTCTTCTTTAAATGGAAATGTTTCTAAGCCATTTAAAATTGCAGCCCCAAGCTTTGAACGTCTTGGATCCCATATTCGATATTCTTCATCTTTTACTTCAACTAATCTTTCCCCATAAATTTTAATACCCTGATTAAGGTTTTCTGTGGCGATATGATTATCTATTTCATAAACGCCTGGTAACATTTGATTAATTTCCATTTTATTCCTCGATTTATCTTGATTTTAGATTAAATTAATTCGATATTATTTAACAAGAATTTACTTAAATTTTACATATTTTCGATTATCTATTAAATCTGTGATTATATGTTTTCTTTTAATGCGTTAATATTCTTCTTCATATTTCCTGAAGTAAGGAGGTACCCAGTACCTTTGAGGAAAATTACGGTACAAATAATAAAGAATTATTATGCCAGAAAATAATGTTAAAAACAGAGCTACATCCAAATTAGGGACATGTGTAACAGTACCAGTTGTCGCGGCTTTTGGAGCAATATTACCCAGCATATCCATCCCAAATGCTATGCAATTGTTTAACATGTGGCAGAAAATTGGTACTAATATTGTACCAGTTTTAAGGTAAAGAATACACATTACAAGACCAAACAGGAAAGCGCCCAGGATGTCTGCATGTAAAATTCCAAAAATAAATGAAGAAACCAGTACAGCGGCCCTGATACCCCATTTAATTGTGAAACGATGTAATAAAAATCCCCTAAATAAAAATTCTTCCACAATTGGAGCTATTATAACTCCTATAATGAATTCCATAAAGTTTAAAAGTGGAGCAATCAAGCTATCCTTTGCTGTGTAAAATGTGCTTGTACCTGGAATATATGAGAGTACACCATGATTTAAAGTGGATAAAAGATACATACGAAGTTCATTTAATCCCACAGAAAGAATAATAATGGCAAATACAACTCCAATTACTTCCAGCCAGTTACAGTCAGCTGGAACAAACCCAATAAATTTTTTATAATTAATGCTGTATTTTTTGATATTTCTTAATATCCATAATGAAATTAAAGCATAAAAATAGAACCCAAATATTACACTCTTTTCAGGAGCTCCAATGCCATTAAAATTGCCCAAAACAATGAAAAAGAGCACCATACCTACTATCATCAATAAAAATATGTATCTTGCCTTTATAAAATGGAAAACAGTTTCATTATCCATGCCGTATTCGCCCCTTCTTTAAAAGAAGATTTAAATTATTATAAATAATTATTAACAAGTTTTATTTGTTTTTAGTATTTAAATTAAATGGAAAAATAAATTTGCTTTAAAACATTATGATTATTGAAAATCATGCCAAATATGGGAGCTTTGTATCCTTTTTAGGCCAATTTTTATAGACAAAATAAATTACAATGGGCGAAGTCACTAAAAGTGGTATTACATATAATATATCTGACTGAAATTGGGCAACTGTAGTTGCAGTTTCGCTTTCACCCAGAAGGATTCCAATAAATGAAAGTCCAAAAGCCAGTCCATTGTTCAACACATGGCATGCAATAGGAACTAAAAGTGTTCTGGTGTTTATATAAAGTAGAGACATGAATATACCAAAAACAAATGCACCTAAAATATCGCCATGTAAAATTCCAAATATAAATGACGATATAAGTACTCCTGCTGTAATACCCCATTTTACAGCAAGCCTCTGCAGAATGACACCTCTAAATAAAAATTCTTCCACAATTGGAGCTATCAATACCGTAATTAGCACGACCAGAAAATTATATACAAGTGGAGATGTTGTATCTGCCGTTGTATAAAAACTGGTTTCATTTAAAAACCCATTTACATATGAAGGTGCAATAAATGACAGAGGATAAAATAGAAGCCAGATTGTTCCCACTGAGAAAAATATGAGTAAAGCAACAATACCTAAAATCCACCACCATTTATAATCAGGAGGAAACTTTCCAATGATTTTTTTATAATCTACATCAAATGATCTAAATTTCCACATAATCCAGACTACAATTATTGCATAGAACAGGAACATGAGGATTATATCCCCCAGTGGACCATCAAGTTCAGAACCCATAGTTCCCATGATTATAATGATTACTATTAGACTTAAAACCATCCAGAAGGCCAAACTTCTAATTTTAATACTATCAAAAGCGTTTTTAGTTTCCATTTAGCCTCCCAGGATTAGACTTGTATATTAACCTGATTATAACCATGTAATTTACGTAGTTAAAGTATTCAATTTAAATATTTTTTTTCAATGCATCCGCGATTAATTTAAAACCATCTAACATGATATAAAAGTCTAGTTTTAATAATAATCTTTGATTTTTTTCTTATATTTTTCCCTTTTTTTCTTCTTTTCCTTCCTTTTACCCTTTTTCTTATCTTCTTTTGATTTACTGGACCTTGGAGGGAATGGGTGTTCCTTTTTAATGGATTCAAGTTTCTTCTCAAAATCTTCTTTTAAATCAGGGTCTAGTTCACCAGAATAAACATCTTTCCTAACTGCAAAAGATATTTTAGCTGCCAGAGCCCTTGCAATCTTCCCTTTGAGCCACCATCTAGCACTTCTAATTTCAGGATGCTGATATATAAGTCCATGTTTAGGAGGTCTTTCTCCAGTTTTTTTATGTCTGAAAAGCGCTTTTTCTGCACCCATAATCTGAATTGTGCTTGATGGAAGTAATGCTAGTTTTTCAATGCCACCAATATGGGCTATCAGTTTTGCACCAAGCGATGAACCGATTAAATTGCTTAAATTTGGGGCAATTTCACTCATTTTTTCATCAACATAATCTGTAAGAGATTTCTTGGTATCCTGAAATGATTTTACAGAGCCCGCAAATCCTTGAAGCACCTCAAGATCAAGGCCTTCCATTTCAGTGCCAGTGCTTTGACTTGATATTTTTATCTCATCTAAAAGTTCATTTTCAATTATAGTATTTCTGTCGCCGTATTCTGCAATTAATTTAACATATTTCTCATTATTTTTTATTTTATCAAGCTCAGGGAAGTTAAGTACATGCCATTCCCTCAATCTTTCGATTAGCTTACCTATAGCTTCGTCAATTTCATCTATTGCATTTATAGCTTGAATTAGGAACATATCCCGAGCTTTTGATGCTTCTTTAAGCTTGTAACTTGTAAGTTCTAAAGATACACCGTGTAAAAGTTGATTTAAATCATTTTCAGAATCTATGAATCCGGTTTCCTCTAAAACAGAGCCCATATTCGACCTTAAAAACTCTCCTCCCACACTTGGAGTTTCAAATTTAAATTTAGACGCTCCCTTTAAATTATTATAATTTGAAATATTTACATTTGTTTCTATTACAATTGAATCACAATTTTTAGCATTCCTTTTAAGTATAGTTTCTTCTTCACGGGTTAAATTACCACTGCTGACTTCAATTTGTCTTTTTATTAAATCCCTTTTTGGGAAAAGTTCATAATCCATAAGGTTAAAATCTTCATCAAAGATAATAAAACCCACAAAACAACTTGTAAGATAACATTTCATAGAATTAATCTGATCATAAAATGTTTTAAAGTTTCTTTTTATACGGATCATAAATTAGAACATAAACAATAATCACTTTAAAAAAGGTAATTAGGTAAAAATATGTTAGAAGTTGAACTATGTGACATAAAGATGAAAAACCCCACCTGCCAACCTTTTTTTAGAAAAAAGGTTGATCAA
>DADN01000291.1:3166-17965 GCA_002509665.1 Methanobacterium sp. UBA8 | reverse complement strand
TTCTAATGCATCTATTAATTCATAAACGTCATCTTCATTAATATAAATGGATTTTTTCACTTCTGGACGATTTTTATTTTCAGTATAATAAAATTCAAGGAGTATATTACCGAATCTAGAAGACATAGGTGATGAAGAGCTATCTTTGATAATTACGTTTCTTATTTTGTAAATGTAATAATTATTAGTCTTACCTGTTCTTTTCCCCAATACATTCTTTTTATAGATTATTATGCATCTTTTAGTTATTGCAACGTCTGAAGTATTCCCTTTAGAGAAAAATAGTATTTCTGTTAAGTTTCTTCCACAATTTTGACATGATTCGTTATTTATATTTTCTGTACCACAATCAGGACATATATAATGTTTTTTCTTTGAATCTTTTGGGTTTTCCAGTACTTTTTCTGCGTTATTTTCTTTTTTTGCAGTTCGGTATGCATCACCTGCAAGAGTTATATACGCGATAAAAAGTAGGTACAGCATGCCTAATCGGTGGTTACTAATTACAGATATTAACCATAAAATAAACATCCCTAATACTAATAATCCTATAAGATTACGTCCAACATAAAGATGGCCTGATCCTGGTAAAATAAGAGATAAAAAAAATGCTAATTTTGGATTTTTACTCAATATGTCACTTCCACTTGTATTTAGTTAAATCCATATTTGTCTATTTTATAAATAAGTGTATTTATCAATATTAGCTAAACCAAAAANNCTGTTTTTGTTACAATGGATAATGTCATAGTTACTTGAGACTTCTTAAATAAGTTTAATCTGGTATAGATTTGGGTGTAAATTTGGAAAAAGTTATTAAATAGGTCTTACTAATTTTCTATTATATAGATTAGGAAGTGAAAAAATATGGCTAATAATATGATTCAATGGAGACCTATAATTATTGGTACAATAATTGCCGTCATTTTAAGTGTGTTATCAATGCTTAGTTCAGGTTTATTAACCGCTGACTTTTTACTGGCTGGAATAGCAGTCGGGTTCATGGTTGGAGGAACAATTAAGGATGGAACAATTAATGGAACAATTATGGGTATAATAGGAGCAGTTATATTCCTTATAATACTGGTAATTATATACGCTGCCCAGGGTTATGGATCTTTAATAACATCCATACTCAGTTATCTGGTAATTTACGTAGTTGCAGATATAATTTTAGCAATAGCTGGTGGAGCGCTTGGATCTGTAATAAGAGCAGAAATAAAAGAAACTCCAGCTCAAGAATAAGCTAATTGCTTATTCTTCCTTTTTTTAATTTTACTATATTTAAAATTATAAATTGAAAAAACAGATTTAAAAATAAGATATTATTGACTTTTTTTAAAAATTTAAAAAGAGGCATTAAATTTAATTAATGCCGGAGATATCTATTCAGTAATTTTTATAGCTTTCATTGGGCAGGAACTTGTGCAGAATGCACATCCAATGCACAGCTGGTCATCTACTAATATAGTCCAGTCATCTGAAACAGATATGGCTTTTACAGGGCATAAAGAAACGCATGCACCGCAGTCTACGCATTTCTCTTCCTCTTTTCTCACCACTTTTTTAATAGGATCTACACTAATTCCCTGGCTTTCCATGTATCCAATGCTCTCGTCGACCTGATTTCCCGATATCTCAACCAGCAGTTTACCTCCCTTAGGAGTTATATTTGCCCTTAAAATATTGAAATCTATATCGTAGGATTTTATTGTGTCTGAAATTATTGATTTATTGGTTATATCTGGTGAAAATTTTAGCCAGGCCTTCATTCGCACACCTCGTTGTTATTTTTTTCCTTTCCAATTAATCTTGAAATATCTTCTGCAGTGATCATTCCTTTAACTTTGTTGTCTTTATCAACAATTGGGAGCCCTGAAATCTCGTGTTTATCTATTCTTCTTGCTACTAAATCCACGGGCTCATCTTCACGTGCTATTATAACACGCTTTGTCATGACATCATTTAACTTGGTTTTACCTTTGGCAATAGCATTTGCTATGTCCCATGAAGTCACAATTCCCCTGAGCTTGCCGCTTTCATCTACAACAGGGAGGTGATTTATGTTGTTGTCAACAAGTTTCTTGGCAACGTCACTTATCCCTTCTGTGGGATATGCTCTTATTACAGGTTTACTTTCTAAATTCTTTACAAGGGTAGAAGGTTTTTTGATTTCAAGCGGGTTTACAGTGTATCCTTCAGATGGTACCTTTCTTACTGGTTCTGTAAGGAAGAAGTTACCTTTTGTTATCCATGCCTTAAGCTCATCTGCAATTTCTTCAGCTTTTTTATAGGATGACAATGGGGATGCGTTGACTTCCACACCGTTAATTTCAATTTTACCAGTTTTAAGTTCTTTATAATTTGTTTCTCTTATAACTGGACGGCTGCGCCTTGGAACTCCGTAGTCTACAACCTGGCAAACAATATCTTCATCACTTATAGCTGTTCTTCTAGCTATGTCCTCATTTAAAACAGGAATAGGGATTCCAGCACCGACATATAACGTAGGGCCGTATTTTTGCATGGTTGCTCCCCTGACGAAATCGCTGCTCATCTTTTTCATGTCTCCCATGAGCATTAATGTTCCAGAGCCGCTGATAGGAACTCCATTTCGACGTTCAGCTCCCGTAGAATGCTGTGTTCCTTCACTAATTACATATCCTTCTCCTCCACACAGGAATATTCTGGTTCCCATGCCTATTGTTTCAAAGTAAGGATCATTGAGGAGAGGACTCAGCTGCCCTGCACTAGAATAGCTCACATTCCCAAAATGAGGTAGGAGTGTTCCCATGTAAGTGTACAGTGTTTCTTCAGTTGAATTTGTAGCAACGGCATAATTTTGGTAGCAGTTTCTTGGATTCATCATCACTGCCTGATTTAATTTATCGAGGGTAATGGTGGTTTCTATTTCCTTCCTAGGATAGCAGTCAGTACCATAAGCTTCTACAGCAAGATCTATTTCTTTGCCTCTGATTAAGTCTTCAATTAAATGAGAACCGCCGTAATCCATGCCTATTTGTGGATTTCTATTTAATTGAGTAGCCCCTATATATGCGTCAACAGCAGCAAGCCCTGAATAGGCTTCAACATTATTTAAATATGTTTTATTCATTTTAATAGGAGGATCAGAATGACCGAAATTTAAAAATGCTCCTGAAGAACACATAGCACCGAATGTACCTGTTGTAACAACATCAATTTCTTCTGCCGCTGCTTCGACACCGTTTTGTTCAACAAAGGTTGTCATCTCTGCAGCAGTTAAGACAACAGCGTCACCAGTTTCGATTTTTTGGTTAATCTCTTTGATTGTCTTCATTTCACCACGTCTAATATTATTATAATGATTTTTATAAAAGCAATAAATTTTGCATCTATTTTTTATTTTACTTTAGTCAGCTTTGGTTGGGAAATGTTGTAATGTACATTTCGCCTCCACATGCAAGTAAATAAAGTTTAATTAATATAACTGAATTTTTTCATCCCCTAAAATAAGAGCTTTAGATCAAAAAGTTGTCAATTATATTACCTTATCATAATTGCATTTTTTCTAAGATATATTTAACTCAAATAGTAGTCTGAGAAACATCACTCATTCTAAATAATGAAATGTCAATTTTATCTTGGGGTAAGGTTATTGAATTCAACAACCAGCTTAAACATAATTAATATAAAGGCCCTATTACATAATATAAATAGTTCTATCTTTTAAAAATAATCGCTGCCAGTGATTATTAATTGATGGGACATGATACTTCTTAATTGCCATATTTTATGGCTAAATTAACATTTATATTAATATCGATGCGTTGAATAAATTTTATTTTAGATAAAAAGAGAAAATTAATAATTAAATGGAGATATCATATGACAAGTCAATTAGATCTCGATTTATTTGAGGGAATACTCAATAAAGTAGAAAATAAAGTAGATTATGCCGATATAAGGGCCAGTGACAGTCAAAATACAGCTATCACTATGAAAGATGGTAAGATTCAGGAAATAAGATCTGGATCTGATTTTGGAACTGTTATTAGAGTTCTAAAAAATGGCGCATGGGGTTCTGCATTTACTACTGATCTTTCAAAGATGGATGAAGTTGTAGAAACTGCTCTTAAACTGGTAAAATCATTAAAAAGTGACGTGGAACTTTCTGATGTTGAGGCTAAAGTTGATAATGTCAAATCAAAGGCCCAAATAAAACCTTCTCATGTATCAATCGAGGATAAAAAGGACCTCATGAATGAAGTTAACCAGGCTGCAACCATTGAAAAAATAGTCAGTACCACTGTAAGTTATGTTGATGCAGAAGGAAAGAGCTTATTTTTAAACACTGAAGGTACTTCTATTACAAATGAAGAATCAAGGGTTGCCATGTTTTTGAATGCTGTTGCATCAGAAGAAGATATGATCCAGTTTGGACATGGAAGTATTGGGGGAGCACGAGGATTTGAGGTGCTTCAAAAACAGGACATAGAGAAATTCGGAAGAAAGGCTGCAGATAAAGCTGTAAGGCTTTTAAATGCAAATAAACCGCCTTCTGGAAAATTTCCAGTGATACTGGACTGTGAACTTACTGGTGTGTTTATACATGAAGCTGTAGGTCACGCTTCTGAAGCAGATTTAATTTTACAGAATGATTCAATTCTTAAAGGTAAAATGGGAACTCAAATTGGATCTGAATTGGTTACAATAATAGATGATGCCAGTATGGATGCATTTGGTTATTATCCATACGATGCAGAAGGTGTAAAAACCAGTGAAAATGTGCTGGTTAAAAATGGAATGCTTGTATCTCTGCTAAGTTCCAGAGAATCTGCGGCAAAACTTGGAATTTCCTCATCAGGAAATGCAAGATCTAGAGTTGGGGATCAGCCAATTGTTAGAATGAGTAATACATACCTTAAACCTGGCGATATGAAATTTGAAGAATTAATTGAAGATATGGCTAATGGAATTTACCTTAAAGGTTCAAGGGGAGGACAGGTAGATACTGGAAAAGGTATTTTCCAGTTCAATGCTGCTGAGTCGTTCATGATAGAAAATGGGGAAGTAAAAGATCCACTCAGGGATGTATCTTTATCTGGAAACATTCTGGAAATCCTTAATAAAGTGGACGGCGTTGGA
Source organism: Methanobacterium sp. UBA8 (assembly GCA_002509665.1). GTDB lineage: Archaea > Methanobacteriota > Methanobacteria > Methanobacteriales > Methanobacteriaceae > Methanobacterium_D. Next base: position 12,838 of record DADN01000291.1, on the reverse strand, counting down.
AGCGACTTCAAATTAAGCATTGGGTTCTGCGGAAAAGGCGGTCAAACTGCTCCAGTTGGAGATGGAGGACCTCATGTAAGGGTCAGCGAAGCGACCGTTGGAGGGGCAGTATAAATTATTTTTTTTATTTATTTTTTTATTTTAGGGGGTGAATTTAATGGTGTCTGAAGAAGAAGGAAAATTTCTGGTAAAGCTTGCAAAGGAATCCATAAAAAATTATATCATACGTAGAAAAATTATGGATGTACCTGAAGATGTTCCTGATACTCTAAAAGAAGATATGGGTGCATTTGTAACCCTAAATAAAGATGGAATGCTCAGAGGATGTATAGGTTATTCAGAACCAGTTAAACCGCTTGTAAATGCTGTAATTGACGTTGCTATATCTGCTGCAGTAAACGATCCTCGTTTTCCACCAGTAAGCCTTGATGAATTAGATGATCTTGAAATTGAAGTGAGCGTGCTTACAAAACCTGAAATTATTGAAGTTGAAAAGCCTGAAGAATATCTGGATAAGATTGAAATAGGTAAAGATGGTCTTATTATAGAAAGGGGTACATTCAAAGGATTGTTACTCCCACAGGTAGCTGTGGAATGGGGATGGAATGTAGAGGAGTTTTTATATAATACATGTACAAAAGCAGGACTTACTGCAGATTGCTGGCTCTATAATGATGTAAAAATCTATAAATTCCATTCAGAAATTTTCCACGAATGAAAGTGTGTGGGATTCAATTTAGATGTTATATTGCTTGATTAGCTATCCCAAAATTTAATTCCATTTTGGAATTTTCTATGAATGATGGGAATATAAGATTTACTGGAATTTTTTAATCACTTAAATTTGTATAAGATGTAATTATATACGAAGATTTATAGTTCTATTCGTAAATTCCGCGGATAATGATAATCCCTGAAATAGTAATCGGAAGATTTTAGTCCTAACTATTAATGTGCTATTTTAATCTACCAAAAAATTCTTTTTAATCCCTTTTAAACTGAGGTTAAGTTGTAATTTTTTGATTAAGGTGGAAGATTTTCTGCCTTTAGTTCATTATATAGATGGAGTATATCTTCTTCTGTTTCCTCACTTAAAACCGCAGATGCTTTATCAAAAAGTCCATTTTCCTTTTCCTCGATCTCCATGTGATGAACCACAAGATCATTCAGCCGTCTTAAGCTGTCCACCCATTCGCGGTCTTCTTCATCCATATTTTTCATTCGTGCCATTGTTCTGAATGCTTCTTCATTTTCTCTTTTGGTTTCATTTACCATGTCTTCATCAATGAAGTCCATTGCAGGATAAAGGAACTGTTCTTCACCAAGCATGTTAGCTTCCAGTTCTCTGCGAGCTTCAGGATATTTTGAGGTATCTCTTAAGGTTTCATTAAACAATTTTTTAATATGGGCATGATCCTTCTTAAAAACTTTGTAAACATCTCCTTTTGTAATCTTAATACCTCCTGTATTTATTTTTGATTATGTTTTTGAAAGTTAATAAATTTATTTAAATAGTTAATAAAATTAGATTGATTTTCTATTAATTGAAACTAAAATTTAAGAAGATTACAAGATTCAGTGAGTTCTAATAAATCCCTTTTAAACGCTCATGTTCACAAGCTTCGGTTTCTTGAGAGATTACATGTCTATGATCATGTGTAGAAATAGTACTGTACGTTAAATTGCAATATTGATTAATTAAGTTGAAATTATTCGACAAGTTTAATTCATTTAATCAAGAATTTACATAAATTTAACTAGTCACATTTGCATAACATTTAATTCATGAGCGTTTAAAAATAGATAAATACTTGTTTAAATCTACAACTTTATATATCTCAAATATATATCTAAATTAGGAAAAAAGTAATTTATAAATAAATACTTGTTTTATGAAATTCAATATCATATTACGAAAATACTGAAATCTATTATAAAGATTTCAAATCCCTTAAAATATTGATTTTTATCATACTTTTTGCTTAACAAGTTAATTAAAAGAATTGAAGTGATTATATGTTTATACCAACAGTACCAACGCCTGATGAAATTTTAGATAAAAGCTTCAGCAGGGCAAAAAAAGCAGCAGATAAAGTAAGGACAGCTAAAGTTCCCCGTCATCAAATGGCGAAAAAAACAGAAGAGGCCAGAATAAAAACTGCCTGTCAAGTTATGAATGATACCCTCAATAATTTACTCGATAAGACACCCCAAGTAGAAAGCCTTCATATGTTTTATCAGGACTATATTGATGTTATGGTAGGTGTAGATCAGCTTAAAAAGTCTTTAGGGGCGTTAAAATGGGCAACAGGCATCATATCCAAAATTCAAAACGAATATACATTTAAAGTTAGAAGATCAAGACCTGAAAATGCGGCAAATGTTAGAAAAGCTGCATTTGGTAGAATTGCATCTGTAGCACGCCAAATAAGTGATGAACTTGATTTTTTAGACTTTGTAAAAGGGAAACTTAGAAATATGCCCACTATAGATTTTGAAGCGTTTACGATGGTTATAGCAGGATTTCCAAATGTCGGAAAATCCACGCTGCTCCGTCAGATCACTCCAGCCGAGCCAAAAGTTGCGGATTATCCGTTTACAACTCATGGAATTCAAATAGGGCACTTTGAGAAAAGATGGAAGAACTATCAAATAATAGATACACCAGGACTCCTTGATAGGCCTATAATGGACATGAACAATATCGAACTTCGTGCTATGGTTGCACTGGAGCATACTGCTGATGTCATTTTATATATTTTCGATGCATCTGAAACATCTGGTTACCCTCTCGATGCTCAGATGAGGTTATATGAAGAAATAAAACATGTTTTTGACACTCCAATAATAAGTGTTTTTAACAAAATGGATTTAGTAGAAAATAATAAGTATTTAGATGAATATATTAGTAAACTGAATGAACCTCTAATGATTTCAGCATCAGAAGGTTCTGGAGTGGATTTAATAATTAAGGAGCTGGAGGAATTTAATGGTGGAAAAAAAGGAAATAAAGACTAAAAAAGAGTTAGAAATGGAAAAAACTGAAAAAGAAGTTCCAGTGTCAAAATCAACTGAACCTGAAGTAGTAGAAGAAGTCAAAGTAAAAAAAGTAGAAAAACTTCCAGATGAACCTGAAGTAGAAACCGAACCTGAATCAGAAAGAAAAAAAGAATGGGAAGCCAGGGCAGAAAGAGGAAGAGGAGCTGCACAGAAGTTTTTTGATGATATGATAGGTACATTCCGTGAAAGAGGCGGAGACTTTGAAAAAGCTTTATCTGAATACACAGCATCTGCTCCAAGTAAATTAACAACCGACTTAATAGAAACTGACGGCAGCATAATAGTTAAAGCAGATCTCCCCGGCGTTAAAAAAGAGGATATAGTCATTGATTTAACAGAGGATTCCATAGAAATCTTTGCAAAATTTGAAGAAGAAACAGAAGAAGAAGGCGTAAACTTCATCAAAAAAGAAAGAAGATATGGTGAAGCAAGAAGATCTTTAATACTGCCAGAAGCAATTAAGGTCAAAGAAACATCCGCCAAGTTTGATAATGGTGTTTTAACCGTAACTCTTCCTAAACTAGAAGAAAAAAAGAGATTTCAGGTAAAGGTTGACTAAATATACCTGAATTTCATTTTGAAATTTTTACTTTATCTTAGACTGATCATAGGTTTATGATTAGACTAAATTATTTATTTTTAAAATTGTATTTAATAAAATTAGGTCATAGTTTGAATTAAATGGGGGAATATGATGAATGGAAGGCCTAGACGGAAAACTTCAATTGATAAGATAATAGATGACGCTATGGATTATATCAATGATGTAGGCGATGAAATTGAAAGATCCATCAGCAGTTATACAAGCGCTCCAGAAACAGATTTAATTGAAACTCATGATAACATAATAGTCCACACAAATCTTCCCGGAATTAAAAAGGAAGATATAAAAATAGATTTAACAGAAGAAAAACTTAAAATTAAAGTTTTAGGTTATGAAGAGGCTCCACTGGAAAAAGGGGCTCATGTAAAATCAAAAGGAAGAAGACACGGCAAAATAAAACGAGCTGTAAGGCTTCCAGAAAAAGTCATCGTAGAAGAAGCAGCTGCCAAACTTGAAGACGGCGTTTTAACAGTTACAATGCCTAAAGCAGAGAAAAAAGTAAGGCATGAAGTACCTATTCACTAATTTTTTTTCTTTTAATATATATTGAATAACTTATTTTTCACTTAATAAACTTAAAATACTTTTGATATGGCTGTTAATAGAATTTAAAAATATAAGAAATTTACTTTATTTATAGTAAATAACTAAATATCCAAAATGTATTAAGTTTAAAAAGTTATTTTATTCACTATAAAAATAAGAAGAAGGTTAATACCGGACCTTCCCAATATGCCTTGTAGCACCCGGATCTTCGTCATTAATGTCTGCAAGATAATAAATAAACCATTCAAGCGGAACTACCAGTGAAAAAGGCGACATCAAAGGGTGCATATCTGAGTAATCTTTCATATTATAAACAAGAGATTTAGTTCCCAGCTTTTCACAAAATTCAATGGAACGTGTGGTCATTTCATCTCCAGGATAATCTGCATTTAAAAACACGATTGGAACATCTTTTTCGGCACGTTCAATTAACCCATGTCTAAATTCTCCAGAATACAGGGGACACGCATGTTTTAAAGCTCCTTCCATGAACATGGTCATTGCAAGCTTGTATGCAAGCCCATAATTCGGCCCGCTTCCCATGCAGTAGAATATGTCATCATCTTTAAATTTTAGAGCAATCTCTTTGCCTTCATTTTCTGTTTTTCTAATCAGGTCTTCAGTTACAGATGGAAGTTTTTCGATATTTTCTAAAACTTCTTTTTTTATTTTCTGGGATTCATCATCTTTGAAATCATTCATGCTGAATAGAATTTCATACAGGCCCATAAGCTGAGTTACATAGGTTTTAGTCCCAAGTATTGCACTCTCTCGCCCACCTCTTGTAATTATCGTGTCATCAGCTTCTTTAATCATTGTACACTGGCTTTCATTGGTTATTGCCACAGTATAAATGTCTTTTTGCTGTGACCGCCTAAGGGCAGCGACAGTATCTGCAGTTTCTCCTGATTGANNGAGAAGTTAAAAGAGCTCCAGCGTTCTCATTTTCAATTTTTTTATTATAAAAGAATTCATATCCTGTGTAAACTTCTATATTTTTATTAGATATGAAATCAAGTGCGCTTTTTGCAGAATAGCATGTTGAAAGTGAACTACCGCATCCTAAAAGATATATTTTATCAAATTCTTCAAATTTCTCTGCAATTTCTTTCATATGAGATTTTTCTTCACTCAGAGTATCTTTTAGGGATTTTGGTTGCTCTAAGATTTCATCATACATCTTATACTTCATTAGTTTCCCTCAATATATTTTATATTATTGTGGCCGTCGAACAATATCAAACACAATGTGTTTGCTGCTGCAAATCTTCGATTTGCAAGCATCAAAAATCTATGATTTTTGAATGTTCGAAAAACCGTAGCTGACAAATACTTCGTATTTGCCGCGTCAAAGATTTTGACAGCTTGCAAAACTGAAAGTTTTTGCGCCCCAAACACGGAGTGTTTGAAGGTTTTTCTCAACATGCAAAAAACCTTGTTTTTTGCTGTCCCGAAAATTTTTTTATTTTCATGAACTCATAAATTTTAATGTTATAAATTCCTTTTAAGATTTCAATTTGGTGTAATCTTGATCAATTCTTTAATTTTAAATATTCATGGATTCGCTTTAATAATCTCAGAATTTTATAATATAATTACTTTACTTTATTCATATAATAGCTTATTATACTTTATTCAATTCAACATCTTGATTTTTTCCATGTATCTATCATAGGTTTCATCCAGACTTTCTCTAATAATTCTAGTGTTTGCAATTGTTCCTATAAAACTGGACTCAAATTTAAACCTGGGCACGAGATGAACGTGAATATGGGGTATGCGTTGTCCTGCCACTTCACCGAGATTAATTCCTATATTTATTCCATCCGGAGATATAACATCTTTCATAAGCCCTTCTGCTTTTTTTACAGTGTTAAATAAATTTTTAAGAGATTTTAAATCTAATTCATCTAAATCAGTGTAGTGTTTTGTTGGAATAACCAGAAGATGTCCTGTTGTATATGGGGCTATGTTTAAAACTATCATATTTTCCCCATCATTGTAAAGTACATGTTTTGAAACTTCTGGTTCGCATTTTGCCATTGCACAGAATATGCATGATGTATCATGACTTTTTGATTCAGATTTTTGCGCAGGAGGAGTAAAAATTACTTTATAACCTTCTTGGGTATTAAAGAGTCTTGCGATGCATACTGCCATTTCTGCAACGTCTACTGCACTGGTACCAATTAAAGTAATTGAAGGTTCTTTTCCCCAGGCTCCTTTATGATATACAATATCGGGAATATCACCAATTCTTTTAATAGCAGTCTTAACACCCCATGGAATGGTACCGCCTTCTACCTGCCTCACATCTTCAGGTTCATCATTTCTATCGTAAAATGAGACTTTAAGCCCTAATTTTTCGCATATTTCAACTATTTTGGGATTATATTTGATATTCATGGCACTTCTCTTTGAGGAGTCATATTTCATTGTGCTTAATACTAATCTGGCCATGTGTGATGATACTCCGAACTCGGGTTCCACGAAAGCTCTGGGTTTTCCATGTACTATTGTTATTCTTCCTGGAATTCCTGCCACATCATTTATGTCTTTCGCGTTCTCTTTTGCCATTACAATATTACTTCGTACCTCTGGAATAAATGAAGCAAATTCTTCAGAGTCTTGTATAATTTCAACGGCTTTTTTCAGATTCTCTATTTCCATAACTAATTACTATATATGTAATTAGATATAAGGATTAGGATTAAAACAAGAGAGGGTACTATCTAGTCTAATGAACTGCTTCAATTAAGAAGAGGATTTCATATTTTTTTTATTATTTGCATATATTTAATAACTAATTTTATTTTAGAGCACATAAATGATATAATGCATAAATAAATGTCTGAAAGTATGTATATTGGGTTATTATTGAAATTTATAAGGTATAAATTCGTACAATTAATCCTAATAGTGTCTTTTGAGTTTATATTGGAATTATAAAGCTTTTTTTTATAAATTAGAAACATAATATTTATATGTTCTTCTTTAAATACCTTGAATATGTCTAAAATTTCCATTGGTTAAATTATCTTTGGATACGGGAGGCGGTAAAATTAAGCAACATGTGTTGCTTCTAATATTGGTATTTAGCATTGCATTGATTGGTTTGAGCACTGTAAATGCTGCTGATCCAGTCACAACAAATGACACGTCAAATACGACTTTAAATACAACAGTAAGTAGTTCCAGTTATACTGCATCAACTAATGCATCTAAAGTAACTAAACAATCAACAACTACAATGAAGGGCTACTGGATGTTTTCATCATCAGCCGCGAAGTTAAATTCAAATTCGGCAGCTGCTCTTAAAAAAAGCGGAATTACGGATGTCTTTGTCTGTACAAGAGATATTAATGGGAAATATCATTACAGTGAATTAAAGAATGCTATAACTCAGTTAAAGAAGTATGGAATAAATGTCCATGCATGGATAGTCTGTTTTAATTATAATGGCCATTTTGTAAATCCTTCAGGGTACTACAGTAAAAAAGTGAAGGTTTATGTAAAAACAACAAAGTATTGGGGTATTAAATCTAAATATAAGGTTAAAAAGAAAGTATGGCATAAATCCTGGTACAAATATCGAGGTAAATGGCACTATAAATGGAAATATACCTGGAAGTATGTAACCAAATACAAAAAAGGGTGGATATATAAGCCTGTTTACAAATATGTGACAAAAACAGGCTATGATACTTCTTACAATAAGAAATTAATAGCAGCAATCAAGTATATCAACGACAATTATGCTGTTAGTGGAATTCATCTGGATTATGTAAGATATTCTGGAGTTGCCAAATATGGTAATGCAGCATATCAACAGCAGGGTGGAGTAAATGCAGCAGTAAATGCAGTGACTAAATTTGTTAAAAGTGTCAGAAGCGTAGTAACTAAAAAGCTTTCAGCAGCAGTAATGCCCGAAGGAACAAAAAATGCATATTATTATGGTCAAGACTATGGAAGGCTTGCTGATTATCTTGATTTCATGGTTCCAATGACTTATCATGGGAATTATAATGCAAATAATGCATGGATAACTAAACAAATACAGTATATTGTAAGTAATGCAAAAGGAAAACCTGTATACGCGGGTTTGACAACATACTGTTCTGATAGTAATCTTAAATCGTTGAGTTTAAACGCTTTACAAAACGATGTTATTTCTGCAAATGGTGGGGGTGCATCTGGGTTTGTACTCTTTAGATATGGTTTCGGATGCTCGTATGTACCTACATGACTTGAAAACTGCTGAAATTCAGAAGATGAAAATACTGATGTAATGAATTGGTTAAGATCTCTTTAAATTCCTTTTTTAGGATTTGAAGGGCATCTATTTTTTCTTTAGACCTGCTTTTTTAGTATCTATTTTAAATAACTAATTAATAATTATATCAAAGTAATATTTTACTAATCTAATAGTTTTTAATTTAATTCTGCACAAATTTTTGATTCTTACTTGTAAAATCCAGTTATTATGGATATAAAATATAGTTTTAATTCCTTTTTAGAGCGCTTTAAATTCAAAAATAAGTACTAGGAGCATACCGCTTGGAATTTCAAATCAAAAGTTTTATATGCTCAAAGCAACAACCTTTTAATTGTCAATAACTCCAAATCGGTGTTGATCTGACATCTGGAAAAAACTGGGAGGCAATATAAAATGAAGCGACTTTTGTTGCTTACAGTGTTGCTCATTTTTGTTGTAACGCTGTTTAATGTAACTAATATATATGCCGCCACAGAATATTCACAGACAACAGATAATTACCTAAACACCAGTTTAATTCAGGGAAATACAACAAATAATGCTTCAGATAATGGGACTATTCAAAATACAACAGGGTCTGTAAACAAAACAGCAGCACCTGTTAATAACACTACAGTACAAACCCAAAATTTACTAAAAAATGCATCGAATTCAAGTGATGACTATATAAAAACAAATAACAGTAATATAACTAACGTTCAAAATTCTACTGACGCCGCAGGAGCTGAATCATATAAAAATGTTCGCGGAATATGGCTAAAAGCTGAAGATGTGAACAAATTAAATATAAGTGAAATTAAAAAAGCAGGAATTACGGATATATTCATCAAAGCAAACATATTATCTGCTCCTTCATATAAAACCGTGTTAACAGATCTCTTAAACAAGCTTAAAGGCACGAGTTTTAGAGTTCATGCATGGATAACATGTTTTAAGGACGCAAATGGTAACTGGATCGATCCTCAGGGAAAGTACAGTTATACAGTAAAGGTTCCTGATAAAAAAATTAAATACAAAGTTTGGTACAAATCCTGGTACAAATACCATGGTAAATGGAAATATACGTGGAAATATTACTACGCGTACAAATACACATATAAAACTCAAACAAAATATGGCTATAATACATCTAAACTAAATTCATTGATATCTTCCATTTCAAGCATAGTTAAAAATTACAATATAG
>DADN01000291.1:0-3161 GCA_002509665.1 Methanobacterium sp. UBA8 | reverse complement strand
ATTTACAATTCAGTAAAAGCAGTTAATTCATCTGTAGCAGTTTCAGCAGATTTAATGCCTGAGGGAAAAATGAACGCATATTATTATGGGCAGAATTACACTCAACTTGCAAAATACCTTGATTTCATGGTTCCAATGATTTATAAAGGTAACTATGGATACAACACTTCAACAGGCACAGGCAGTAACGGAAAAAGCGGTTCGGATTGGGTAGGCTCAACTGTGAAATATATAGTTAGCCAGGCCAACGGAACACCTGTTATAGCAGGTCTTCAAACATACCGTTCAGATAAAAATGTGACCGCAATACCTGCAAGCGAATTACAGGGCGACATTAATGCAGCTGGGAATAATGGTGCATCTGGATACGCATTGTTCAGGTATGGGTTGATAGACAGTAAATTATATACAAGTCAGGGCACTAGCACTCAGATTAAGTTTACAATGGACCAAATTCAAGATGCTGCAGCTAGAGTCAAAGCGTATATTGAAACCAATCATGCACTTCCAAATTATGTGACAATTGGTACAACTCAGGTTAAAATGTCTGATATGTTAAGATTAATGGCGATAGGTGTCCTACAGTTAAAAAGTGGAACAAAAACACCAGTAACACTGAAAAGTGTTAATTCACCTCCAATGTCTACTGGAGATACTATTAACGGGACAATAAATAAAGCAGGATATCTAACTATTGCGCAGAATATTAAGTCATTCATAGACTCAAATGGTATTGCACCAAATTATGCAATAAGTTCTTTGGGAAAAATCCAGTATGAATCAACCATTTACATGTATTCGAAAATATTGAACTTTTACAAGACAAACAAATATTTACCTGTATATGTAACCATGAATCCATGGATATGGGATGATTCACCATCCGAAATGCAGAAATACCTGCAACCAACTAATAATTGTCAATCAGACGACCCTAAAATCAAATCACTTGCATCATCACTTACAAAAGGTATAAGTTCGACTTATGATAAGGGAACTAAAATCTTTAACTGGGTAAGAGATAACTTAGGTTATTCTTTTTACTACAATACCAGATATGGAGCAGTGGGCACATTAAATGCAAAGACAGGAAATTGTGTCGACACTTCGCATCTTGTGATAGCACTGGCAAGATCAGCAGGAATTCCAGCGAGATACGTACACGGTTATTGTAAGTTCTCAAGTGGTACGATATATGGTCACGTTTGGGCACAGTTATATATAAATGGCAAATGGTATGATGCAGATGGAATAAGCATCAGAAATTCACTTGGTGTTATAAATAACTGGGATAAAAATAAATCGACAATAGAAGGCACCTATGCAGAGCTGCCTTTCTAAGTCCACTCAAAAACTTTCAGATCATAGATTTGAAAGTTTTTGGGCATTTTTGTTTTTGATGATTTTTGCTTAATTTTATCTATAAAATTAAAATTTGCCAAATATTTAATACAAAATAATGCTTTTTTATTATTAATTAAGTTATATTAATGGTTTAAAACCATATTTGGCATATCTTATTAATTTTTCTTAAATCAGGTCATATTTCCAATTGTATTTGAGTAAAGTGTTAAATTTCTATAAACTTTGATTTTAATATCATGGCAAATTATTAAGTTTTTAATATAATTAATTATTACATATAGAAAATCTAAAATATTCTGATAATAAATTGTGGCAATTAAATGGTAATTTAGGGAATATATTCTAGTCTTATAATGATTTAATTGCTTAAGATAATGGTCATAATGGTGTGTTGTAAATAATATAATTAATTTATTCTATTTTATTGATATTCACCATTTACAATGCATTAATATTTCATTAGTTTAATTTTCTTTCTAATTTCACTTAGAGTGTATTTTGAATGTGATCAAGCTTAACATTCAATGTATGATCTTTTATTGATTTTATGAAAACCATTTAGAATGGCTTAAATTAAAATTAGGCCATTTAGAATGCTTTGTTTAAGCTTTTTTACCGAAGCCTTTATAAGGTATGAAGTCAAACTAGTGGCAACCCCGAGAAAAAGTCAAATGGATTTTTTCATGTTTGCGAAATATTTTTATATTTCGCAACCGCAAAAAAACTGTCAAAATTGGAAATTTTGACGCTACAAACAGAAATGTTTGCATGCTTTGTTTTTTTGCATGATGGGTAATTGGAGGCGGTATAATTACGAGGAAACTGTTATTTGCAGTCTTATTAGTGGCAAGTATGTCACTGATCGGTATTGCTGGCGTAAGCGCAGCAAATGTGGGACATGCGGTAACAAAAATTAATAATACCCACATCGTATCTGAAAAGGTTAATTATAACGTAATTAACATAAAAGATGCAATTAAATCGGATATAAAACAAACTAAATCCGATAAGACTGTAAAATATGTCAAAAAAACAGTCAAACACATTGAAATACCCAATAAAAACACAGCGAAACAGAAAGTACACAAGAAACACTTGATACACAGTAAAAACTTATCAAAAACCAGTAATACAGTATATCATAATACAACCAACAGTACAACAAAAAAATCAACTAAAACAGCGAAGCCATTAAAACATAAAGTTACAGCGAATTTAACTAAAAACACTACTGCAAGCACTGAAGAACCAAAGGCTGCTGCAGGAGAACCAAAGAAAATCAAAAAGACTAGTTCAAATGCAACTGGAAAATATCTAGCAGCAGGATCACCATCAACAGTAAAAATACCTAAATCATTACAAAAATATCTTAAAGCTACAAAGAATTGTCAGGTAAACAATGCAAGAATTAAATCCCTAGCAAAACAAATAACCAGAGGAAAAACTACACAAAAAGCCAAAGCAGTAGCTATATTCAACTGGGTACGAAACAAAGTAGGTTACAAATTTTATTACAACACCAGAAAAGGTGCAGTTGGTACCTTAAATGCCAGAAGCGGAAATTGTGTCGATACAGCTCACCTGTTAATAGCTCTTGAGAGAGCAGCAGGAGTTCCAGCAAGATACGTCCATGGTAAAGCTAAGTTCAGAAGCGGTAAATGGTACGGTCATGTTTGGGCAGGAGTACACGTAAACGGTAGATGGTACAAAGCTGATGCAACCAGTTCCAGAAATTCATTTGGTGTTACTAGAAACTGGAGTAGAGTTATAGTAAAAGGTAAATACGTGTCATTACC
>DADN01000176.1 GCA_002509665.1 Methanobacterium sp. UBA8 | reverse complement strand
ACACTTACCATTCTAGCTTGTATAATACCGAAACCAAATAATTTAAATGAAGTTGCCATTAACAAAATAAATACTGGTGGTTGCCAGTAAGTGAAGTTAGCAAGATTATACGAGCCATAGGTCATGGATGTGCCCATTTTACCAAACATGGCCAAATCATAGGCAGGATTAATGAACCAGTTCTCATCACCATTTATAACTGGGAACTTATCAAGATTAAATGAGTATAGTAGAACATATGCTAATAAAAGGATTATAATCTCCTTATTTTGACATAAAAAATTTTTAAGTCGCATCAAAAGAGTCATAGGAATCGTTTATGATAAATTTTTATAGTATAATTGATATTATTGGTTTCTCTATGTATTCCATCTAACTAATATCCATTTTGACACATATTATAATAAACTATTTTATTCAACTAATCAAAGTAATATTATCAATACAGCTGAATATACTTACAAATTATACATATATCCCCCAAACTGTTATTAAATTTATATTAAGGTAGTTTTATGATGAAAGATTACATAAAATCATTAATTGAACTTGATTATACGAAATACCCCTATATTATCATTTTTATTATTGTTTTTTTAATATCCCGGATTCCATTTTTAAATCTGGGTTTTGGAAATGACCCTGATGCCTGGAGGATAGCAAACTCTGCATTTGATTTAAATCACTACCTGATCTATCATACTTCACGTTTTCCAGGATATCCATTACCAGAATACGTTAATTCTCTTGTTATAAACTATGGGTGGCTGGCAACCAACAGCCTCACCATGATCCTTACCCTGATTTCGGTTCTGGTATTTGCTAAAATACTCAAAGAACTTGAAGTTGAAAATAAGGGACTCATAGTGATTACATTTGCATTTTTACCAATTGTATGGATTAACAGTGTTATTACCATGGATTACATGTGGGCTGTGACTTTTATAATCATTAGCTGGTACTTTGTAATCAAAAAACGATATTTAATGGCAGGATTGATGATGGGGTTGGCCATAGCCTCCAGACCAACATCAGTCCTACTTNNGAAGGATTATACTTTTTATTTGCATCATTAGCTGTGGGCATTGCCTTGTTCTCACCCTTACTTTTACAGTATGGGCTAGGTTTTATCAGTTTTTATACTACAGTTGTTGATTTAAACATAGTAGTGGGGGGTTTTATTTCCTCCTTTGGGTTGATCGCTGTTTTAATTTTCATATTGTTACTGATTAAATCATCCAAAAATGCTTACAATGCTATTAAAACTGATAATAACGTGAAATTCGCATTATTTGTTGTTTTTCTAATAATTGTGTTATTCATAGGCAGTCCCTATGATACGGCTTACCTGCTCCCCGCAATTCCCTTTGCACTGTATTTCTTAAGTAAAATTGGCAGCAAAAGATTATTTAATATATTGTGTATTTTTTTAATTTTAAACTCTTTTATTTCAGTCAGCTTGACCATTGAGACCTCGGAAATAATTGGAAAAGGAATTGTATTTAGTGATGCAGATGATCGTGTCCTGTTAACTGACACGCTAGAGAAAGTGGTTAATGGTGAATTCCATAATTCAGTGATATTGACCGGTGAATATTATCCTATTTTGCGTTATCTGTCAAAAACCTCCCAGGAAAACCCCCAACAATACTTGGAAGAAAGTGATCCTGAAAATATAAGCGTTTCATATTGGGATCATCTCAAAAACATAGATTATGTTTACATGGCTGGAGCTGAGGATATAATTAAATGGCAGAATAATGGATATAAGGTTTATTATATGGACCTAGCAGCTTTGGAAGCCACCAAACTGAATTATAAATATGATCTGAGGGAGTACAACACTTCAAACATATTCCAATTGATTAATTTGTGAAATAAAACAAATGAATAGATGACTATATTTTGTAAATGCTTTATTAATTTCTTTTCAGTTTATCAAACTTACATCGGGAATATTAACATATCCAAAATCCTGCAAATATTGAAAAATACTCAAAACATTAGTTTTCATTCATCATCTAACAATATAATTGATAGTTACTATAATCATTGGCAAAATAGATAAGTATCAGTAAACTAATATAGTCATTATTAGTCACTAGAAAACGGGATTAAATATATAAAATTTGAGGGATTATGGCACTATTCAAAAACCCATGGGGTTCCAGTGAGAAAGTCAATTTCAAAAATATGTTTTTTGGAGTAGACTCTGAAGATAATATTGACAAACCTAAAGTGCATGAGAATGTGACACTGGGAGTCAGTTATAAATTCAGATCAAAACCCCCTTTGATTGGTAAAAACGCTTTACTACGTTCTAACACCGTAATCTATAACGATGTGGAAATTGGGAACGATTTTCAGACAGGGCACGGTGTACTGGTTAGAGAAAAGACCATGATAGGTGACAAAGTACTCTTGGGAACCAACAGTGTTATTGAAGGTCACACTGAAATTGGGAATAACATCAGCATCCAATCAAATGTTTATATCCCTAAAAATTCTTTAATTGAAGATCATGTTTTTATAGGCCCATGTGCCTGCTTCACCAACGACCGGTATCCATTAAGAGCCGATTATACACTTAAAGGTCCCATAATACGGAAAGGTGTATCAGTTGGAGCAAACTCTACATTTCTTTCAGGAATTGAAGTTGGGGAGGGGGCTATGATTGCTGCAGGNNAAAATGAAACCATTACCTAAACATTTCAAGACATTGAATAATATATAATTTCATAGTGTTTTTTTCAATCAGGTTATGCTATTTAGCTTCAAATTTAAAAACCCCGCATTATAACATATTTTATTGCTTTTTATAACCAGAAAATTTAAAAATAACACAAGTAGGTACTTATCTCTTGATCTTCTTATTTCTAGTTTTCAAAGGAATTGATATGAAATATTCTTTAGAAATTTATATTAACTAATTAAAACTCTAATTGTTGTATATGAAGATCTCTGTAATAATCCCCATGTATAATGAGGAAGAAAATGTCCTGAAGACATTGCAAACAGTAGAGGCAGTTCTAACAGATTTTTATGAAAATTACGAAATTCTGGTTGTGGATGATGGAAGTCAGGATAATACCCGCCAACTTGTAAAGGAGTATGCTTCTACGAAGCCCCAAATAATCCTTTTAGAACACCCAGTAAACATGGGAATGGGTCGGGCACTTATTACTGGTTTTGAATATTCAAGTGGGGATGTTGTTGTTACTCTGGATGCAGATTTAAGCTACGATCCATTATACATTCCTAAATTAATTGAAACACTTGATTCTGCTGCTGTTGACATTGTAATTGGGTCACAGTACATGTACGGGGGAAAAACAGAATCAATACCATTTCACAGATTATTTATAAGCAAAATGGCCA
>DADN01000214.1 GCA_002509665.1 Methanobacterium sp. UBA8 | reverse complement strand
ATACTGATCATATCCACACCACGAGACCTTCCACAATATCAGGATCTCTTGGGTGATGGAAGCCAGCTGGGAGTCAGTTTCTCCTATGCGGTTCAGGAGAAACCAAGGGGACTGGCAGAAGCATTCATAGTAGGTGAAGAATTCATCGGCGATGATAACGTGGCCCTGGTACTGGGTGATAACATCTTCCATGGTCACCGGTTCAGTGAAATACTGGAAAGGGCAGCATCCATGGAAAAAGGAGCAACCATCTTCGGATACTACGTTCGGGACCCCAAGGCCTTTGGAGTGGTGGAATTTGATGAAGACGGTAACGTGCTCTCCCTGGAAGAAAAACCCACGAATCCCAAATCCAACTACGCCATACCAGGACTCTACTTCTACGACAACAGTGTGGTTGACATAGCTAAGAACGTCAAACCATCAGACAGGGGAGAGCTGGAAATCACCTCAGTAAACGAAGAATACCTTAAAAGGAAACAGTTAAAAGTGGAATTACTGGGAAGGGGAATGGCCTGGCTGGACACCGGAACCCATGACGGACTCCTGGAAGCCAGTAACTACATTGAAGCACTGCAGAAAAGACAGGGCTTCTTCGTAGCTTGCCTGGAAGAGATTGCCTACAACAATGGATGGATCGATGCAGAAACTGTCCTGGAACTGGCTGAAACTCTTAAAAAGACTGATTATGGTAAGTATCTGGTCGAACTGATTAATGGAGATATGTGAGATGGAGGAAAAATCTCACCTTTTTTTAAATTTTACTTATTTTAAAATTTGATTACGCCTTTTTTAGATGTTAATTTCACTGCTTTTAGAAAGTTATCTTTTAGAAAGTTATTATAATTTAAATATTTAATTTTAATTCAATTAAAAAAAATTTTAATGAAAATATTGGCTTTGTAGAAACCCTAATTTTTTTTATTTGAAGACAGGTTTTTTTGGATTTTTTTTGTAATAAAAAAAAAATTTGTAAGTTTTAAGTTGTGTTTTTCCTGTTTTCACTTGAAATTACACTTGCATATTTTTAAATACGGTTGATAAAGTATTTATAAGGATAAAGGGGAATAATATTATTATGATTCGCAAAATCTATTATTCCCCTGTTCATATTGGGGTTTCAAAGCAGTTAAATCTTTCGGATTTTGGTTTTAAAAATTCTAATATTCAATGTTTAAAAAGATTTTTAAACAAGAATAGCAAATTTAAAGAAAATAAACTGGTGGAATTCATTGAAAGGACATACTATTATGTTAAAATAGCGATAAACAAGTATTCTAATGCCTTTTCAAACCATTTATATTCACAACATACTTTATTCACGATATTAGCAATGAAAATTTACACAAAATCAACATATCGTGAAATCACTGATTTTATTGATGTATCGGACGTAATTAAGAGATATTTGAGAATAAGAAAGGTTCCGCACTTTACAACAATCCAAAAATTCTTTAAACGATTACCTTCAGAACAAATTAGAGAAATTAACCAATTAATACTATTATTAAACGATATTAAAGCAGATATAATAGCATTGGACGGCTCTGGTTTTACTAATGATTATGCAGACAAATATTATGCAAAAATACGGCAAAAAGAAAGGAAAAGCTACATAAAAAACCATTTAACAATAGACGTGAAAACACGTCTTATTTTATATTATCAAACTTCGCGCGGACCAAAATATGATACACAATTTGCAAAACCTGCATTAAGACAAATCAAAAAGTATAAACCATATTACATAGTAGCAGACAAAGCATATGACACAGAACCGATAAGAAAATGCATAAATGAAGAACTCAAAGCATTTGACCAAATACCTCTCAAAAACAGAGCAAAAAAAGGACAATACAGACTAAAAAGCCCAACAATATTCCGAAACAAAATATACACAAAAAGAAACAATATAGAAAGCATATTTTCAACAATAAAAAGAAAATTCAACGGCACTAACCACAGCAGAAGCACACAACTATCAAACAAAGAAACCAAACTCAAAAACACAATATACAACATCTACAGAACAACACAAATCAACTAAAAAAAAGGGTTTCTACAAAGCCAAAATATTATAATTTAAAAAAAGCAAGATAGAATAATTAAAAAGCGAAATGGGAATAAAATGCAGATCTTACTCACTGGAAATTTGAATTTAAACTACTTGGAATCAGGCAGGGGTCATCCTGCTGTATTAATTCATGGTATGGGTAGTGACCATACTGTATGGGAAGGATTAGTACCCTTATTAAAGGATAATTATAAGACCATAGCCGTGGATTTACGTGGTCATGGCTACTCCAGTAAAAATCCAGGACATTACAGTATAGAATTATTCGCCGAGGATGTTTATCTCTTCTTAAAATCCCAAAACATTGATCGGGCCCATTTCATTGGCCATTCAATGGGGGGTCTAGTTTTACAGGAACTTGCAGTTAGACATCCAGAGAAATTCAAATCCTTAACTTTAATCTCCAGCTTCACATNNTTCGCATGCATTGACCCCCCACTGAAGGAAGTTTTAATGAATCTTAAAGATATCATCATAGAAGAAGGTTATAAAGCCTTTTTTGAGGAGTGTCTTAAAGTAGCCAACACTCCTGAATTCATTCGGAAGAACAGGAAATTATTTTCAAAGATCAGTGATGAAAACGCAAGAATATGTTCAGTATCTTCGATTGTTAACACCATCACTGCCTGTTTAAA
>DADN01000019.1:2649-2780 GCA_002509665.1 Methanobacterium sp. UBA8 | reverse complement strand
ATGGCCCCCTCGGGGCAGTCTCCGATACAGGCCCCCAGTCCATCACAGAAAAGATCACTTACCAGGTGGGCCTTACCATCGATGACCTGCAGTGCACCCTCGGGGCACCCGGTAACACAACTGCCACATCC
>DADN01000019.1:780-2557 GCA_002509665.1 Methanobacterium sp. UBA8 | reverse complement strand
ATGTAACATTCTATTTAGTGCAAGTTTAGAGTTATTATTTTTATATTTCATTATATTATCAATATTAGGGCAGTAAATGGCAGAAATTTGAATATTTCTAGTGATGTAATGGGGTTGAAACATAGATTAAAGTATTATTAAATTAATTTATTTTTGTGGAAGTAGAGATCTGATGAAAAATGGTTCAATAAATTTAGTTTGAAACTCCAACTTCGTAATATGCCGATATAACGAAGTTAATAAAAAATCTGTAGATAAGAAATAGGTTCAAGATTGTACATTAAATGGGATTTTTAGTTTTAATTTCAACAATACTAATATCTTCGGAGTTTTTACCATCATTTCCCACATTAAAATCACTAATTTGTGTTATCTAGATTTTCAGCCCCACAATTTTTACAATACAAAAAAAACCACCTAATTCAACTTGGAACCACATTCTGCACAAAATTCTGCATCATCATTATTATTTTGGTTTCCGCAGTTAGGGCAAAAAGCTACTGGAACGTTACTAATACCATTATTTACCATTAATTCCAATAACTCAATAATTCGATTATTCTGTTCAATCAAGATATCTGTTTTTATTGATTGAGAAGCAAGGAATCTGCCGTTAACCTTTTCTAGTCGTGATACTCCATCCGTTATGTATGCCTTGTAAACTTTGTCTGCTAATTTAGCTTCCCGAATATATTCTTCTCTTCTCTTTTCTATAAATTGGGTTTTAGCTACTGTTTCACGATAAAATATTTCGATTTCTTCAACACTTTTTCCTTCTTTTGCCATCTTTTTAAGTGATTGTTTAAGAGGGCCTCTTATCGAACTATCAATTGGTCGTTTCATCAAGTCAGAAATTAATTTTTCTTCATCTGTTTTTTCTTTAGTACTCAAAAGTCCCATTTGATTCACATCTACAATTTTTTATCATCAAATTTTGTGTTAATGTTTAAAAAATAATAAGGAATGGAGTTAAACCGAAGATGCAACTGATACAACCCCATATTGTGCGCTTGTACTTTTAGTTGCTTTTACGGCCCCATTTTTAATTATTTTAACTGTTAAAGTTCCACTTCCACTATCACTTTTTTGGAAAACTGCTGAAACCACACTCGGATTACCACTTATTGAGTAAGTTTTTGGGCCGGAACCCTCTACTGATTGTCCTCCGGATGAGTCCCCATAATTTCCTGTCCATTCTCCTGCATAATCAACGCTTATTTGTGTACCGGTTGCGCTAGAACTTGAACTACTTGAAGATGAACTGCTGGATTGTGAGTTATCTGATGCAGTATTTGTAGCAGGTGTAGTAGATGTTGAAGTATTGGTAACCTGAGAAGATGAAGTATTTTTATCAGGAGAAGCCATAGCTCCAATTGCTACAAGAACAATAAGACCCACACAACATAAACCAACAATTCCTATTGCTGCTTTTGCTCCATTACTCTGATTGTTCCACCAACCCATAAATCCTCCTTTTGAAGTGGTTTTTGACAAGTTGGCACCACAATTTTGACAAAAACTTGAACTATCCGAGTTCTCAGTTTTACATTCTGGACAAATTTTGGTCATGTTTTAAACCTCCGTTTTTTTAAATAATAATTTAAGACGTTATTATCGTGCATTTGAGGGCTTTCAATAATATTGCAAGCCCAATACCTGCAATTATTCCAGTAGAAAATCTCAAAAGATTTTGGCTTTCTCTCAGACCTATTAATTGAGTGAAACCGTCTAAAAATGTAGGTATCATTATTAAAACTGCAAAAATGATTAAATATGC
>DADN01000019.1:542-767 GCA_002509665.1 Methanobacterium sp. UBA8 | reverse complement strand
GTGCACCTTGAACAAACAGGAAAATAATGACCCCTGATTTTAAAGGTTCTTTCAGGGATTCTGTGGCATATTAAATTTGAAAATTTAAATTCTTCATTACTTAGATCGTGTTTCATAGGCCCCCGCCCAATTTTAGTTTGATAACAATTTTCTAATTAAACAACAATATATTGTAAGCATACTTAAATGTTACTTTTGGTTAATACTAACTATTTAAAATCAAAT
>DADN01000019.1:286-503 GCA_002509665.1 Methanobacterium sp. UBA8 | reverse complement strand
TGTTATATGTCTTTAGGAATGTTTAAAACAAGATACGATCTGGAAGAGTATTATTTTTATTTGAAATAGGTTGAATTTTTTCAATCAGGTCTCTAAACAAATCTCTTTCAAATTACAAAAAATCTCATATCACTAACTGTTATCCCCAAACCATAATAATTAGCAAGGACAATGAATACATAAAAGTTACATAATGGATTATCAGGGGGAATGAACG
>DADN01000019.1:0-210 GCA_002509665.1 Methanobacterium sp. UBA8 | reverse complement strand
TTAAAGGACCTGCCTGAGATTAACCTATTCCATAATCCAATCATCCCCTGCCAGAGGGATGAAATCAGGGAAAATGGCCTCATCAGGTTCCAAACTCAACTGAATTTTGAAAAAATTCGTGATTATTTTATTTCTACTTCTTGTGGTCCTTTGTTAATCGCGGGAACAGTTTCAACCATTGATTCAGGATATCTGGTCCAGATTCAGGAA
>DADN01000025.1 GCA_002509665.1 Methanobacterium sp. UBA8 | reverse complement strand
CTTATTTAAGATGGCTACTTTTAATATTAATTATTGTTAAATTGTTTTCTAAGCTATAGTATATTCTGCAGCCAGTAATTAGCCTAAAATTACATCTATAATGTTTCTAAGAATCTCTGATAGAAGATTAAACAATATATTTAATAATTTAGGTATTTAAACTTAATAATCTGTTAATAAACATCCTAATATATAATATTAACTATTTTAATATTGATTTGTGCGTATTAATTGCTTTTAAAGAGCAATATTGCTCCGCAAAAACAAACAGTGATATATAATGGAAGTATACAAAAAAATAGACATTTAAATTAATTTACTAAATTTAAAAAAAATAAAAATTCAACCCCCGCCGTAACCGGGGCCGTCTGCATGATCAGAAATCACAGCAGGATTTGCAACGCCAAATTTTCCGGACTTTAATCTTTTTTTCTTTTTATCTGACTTTATATAGGCTCCATTATTTTCGATGACCTCAATATAATCAATCCTATAATAAAGACCGCTGGAATCAAGCTTAATCCATACAGTATCCTCTTTAACTAGAATATCCTTTACCTTTCCAGTGGTATGTGTCCTTATGTACTTAACTTGCAAATTCTTATGGATTTGTTTTCCGTTTATATCTAAGATTTCCATCAGATCACGATAGACTGTTTAATAAATAAAAGAATTTTATTTATTCAAGCCAATCTTTCATTAAATGAAGATCAGACGTACAATCAAGCGATACAGGAGTTATAGTAGGGCATTTATCATACCTGAGCACATGTACATCAGTACCTTCTTCATCTACTCCTACAGGATCTCCTGCGATCCAGTAATATTCTCTTCCCCTAGGATCAAGTCTCTTTTGGATATGAATGGAATACATCCTCTTTCCAAGCCGTGTTAATTTAATTTTATGGCTCTCTGGATGTGACGGGATGTTTAAATTTAAAAAATCGATTCCTTCAGGAAGGCCTTTTTTAATGATCATCTTAGAAAGTCTTTTTATAACCTTTTGAGCGAACTCAAAATCAAGATCTACGTGACCATCGTGAAATTTAATATCATCTCTTGTAACCTGTATAGAAGCCGCTATAGCAGGTACTCCATGAGCAGCAGCCTCCATTGCAGCGCCTATAGTTCCAGATGTCGTAAGTTCTGCCATACCTAGATTTTCACCAATATTAATACCTGAAATAACTAAATCTGGTTTTTCATCCATTATTTCATACATTCCAAGTATTAAAGAGTCTGTTGGTGTTCCTGAAACTGAATAAGCCTCGCTTCCATCCCTTAAATTAGATGAACTAACTCTCATTGGTTCAAAAAGTGTGAGTGCATGTCCTATTCCGCTTTGCTGTGTTGCTGGTGCCACGACGTAGATATCCCCCAGTTCACTAACAGCATCTTTTGCCGCTACAATCCCTGATGAGTTAACCCCATCGTCATTAGTTATCAAAATTCGCATGATGCACATATCTATATTTCCATATTCAAAAAGGTTACTGGAAGTTAATAAAAATAAATATTATTTATATCATCAGTTAAAAGTAAATACAACATATTAAATAATGAAAATACGGAAATATAATTCATTTATAAAACATTGATACATCTAATATAATTGAATATCTCCGATTCAAGGGTGAGGAAGTTGGAAAAAAATAGATTAATCGATTTTGTAGCTAAAATCATGGAAAAATCTGGATTTAAGGTCCATAAATACTTTAAGACATCGAAACACCTTGTAGACATATACGGAGTTTTACCTACTGTTTTAGGAGATATTGGAGTAGTAGTAGCGTGCAAAAACTACGAGGAAAGGTGGAAAGTAGGTTTAGATGTGCTTAAAGAAATGGAAATGGTGGCAAAAACCCTCCAGGCGTCCAAGGTAATAGTGATAACAACCTCAACTTTTTCAGATAATGCCCTGAGTTATGCAAATGGTAGAAATATCACCCTCATAGATAAAGATGAATTAATGAATATTGCCAAATCACTTTCCAAGAAGAATATAGAAACTAGTGAAAATTATGATAATGACGAAGAAGACGATAATGAGGAAACCTATGTACTCCCTTCTGATTCTGCAGGTAGTTCCTTCCTAAGTCGAGGTAGAAGAGGTTCATTGACCGGGAAGAAAAGGAACATAAACAATAGTGATACGTCCGATAGCTTAAAAAAATGGAGTAAAACTTTATTAAGTAACCCAATAGCACTTATTATAATTGTATTAGCTGTTTCAACACTTATAACTTATCTTATACATATAAACAAGGCACTTTTAGGAATTTTAAGGATTTTTATTGCAGCTGTGCTGTCTTATGGAATAGTGATGGCTGTAGAAAGAGATATAACTGTAACTTTAATACGAGGAAGTACAGTATTTTTCGTGACCCTGATTATATACATAGCATTAATATTCTTAACATGATTAACGTGCTAAATCCTCAAAAACTTCCAAAAACTATATATTTTTTGTAAGTTCAATGTTTTTGGGCGTTATAATTTAATTGTAATTTTCTAAAATCTTTAAAATAGAGAAATTATCTAAAATTCTATTTTAATATTTAATTAAAATAGACAACTTACTTATTTTGTTATTTTAAATCTTAAAATTATGTTAAATATTTCAAATACGTGTTAAAAGTAGGATAAATAATAAATTGTTAACATGCTAAACTTAATTTGCTAAATTAATGCAGAAAAATAGTTAGTTTATTCTAATGGGCCGGACGAGATTCGAACTCGTGATCACCTCGTTGTAAGCGAGGTATCATACCCCTAGACCACCGGCCCTTTATGCGTATTTTTGACTATTGTCAAGTAATGTATATAAACTTTTTCCATGAAAATCGTGAGAAATAAACTTTGGAAAATGAAATTTAAGCTTTGTTCCTATATAAACTTTTCCTAAATTAATTTAAACTCAACTGATTTTTATATTCCTACATTTTATTATATACTATTGATAAATATTGCATAGAAAAATAAATCAAATTTAATAGCCGGAATATGATTTAGGCGTAATACATTGATTTCTTAAAATTAATCAAAGTTTAAAAGAGGGATAACAATGGCTTTTGATGAAACTGGAAAAATATGGTTTAACGGTGAATTCGTTAACTGGAAAGACGCAAATATACATGTTCTATCTCACGTTGTTCATTACGGTTCAAGCGTATTTGAGGGCATAAGATGTTATAACACAAAAAAAGGCTCCGCTATATTGCGTTTGCGGGAGCACGTTGAAAGGTTGTTTAATTCTGGAAAGATCTACAGAATGGAAATTCCATACACCGTAGATGAAATTTGTGATGCTATAATCGAGACTGTAAAGATTAATAACTTAAAAGACTGTTATATAAGGCCTATTGCATTTAGAGGATATAAAGAATTGGGCGTTTATCCATTAAACTGCCCTATGGATACTGTAATTGCAGCATGGGAATGGGGAAAATATCTTGGTGATGATGCTATTGAAAATGGTGTAGATATAGGTGTCTCAACATGGAGGCGAATGGCGCCAAATACACTTCCTAATATGGCAAAGGCAGGGGCCAACTATATGAATTCTCAACTGGCAAAGATGGAATCTGTAAGCAACGGCTTTGATGAAGCAATAATGCTCGATTACCATGGAACAGTTAGTGAAGGAAGTGGTGAAAATGTATTTTTAGTTAAAGATGGTGAACTGTACACCCCACACGCTTCTTTATCTCTACTTTCTGGAATCACAAGGGACTCTATAACTAAATTAGCTGAAGACATGGGAATTAAAGTAAATGAAGAGGCAATTCCAAGGGAAATGCTTTACCTCTCAGATGAAATATTCTTAACAGGTACAGCCGCTGAAGTTACTCCAATTAGATCCGTTGATGGAATAAAAATCGGAAATGGAAAACGAGGGGAAATTACAGAAAAATTACAGACAAAGTTCTTCAATATCGTTGAAGGAATCGATGAAGATGAACACGGCTGGTTAACTTTTATAGAGTAATTATAATAATTACTCTTCTTTAATCCGTACTTATTCATTTTTTTTATAAGTTGAAATTAAAATCTAAAACGTGATTTCAAATTATCTATTTTTAAAAGTTTTTATAAGAAAGTCAGGTTCTTCCATCATCACTAATGAGCCAGTTATCATTATAACTCAAGACTTTATACCCTAAACTGCACATTGTACGTCCAATAGGCAAACCACCAGATGCTGCCTCTGCAACATCAAAAATAGTCCAATTTTTGAATTCTTCACCTTTAACTCTTAAAATAATATGGCCAATATTATAAGCACCAGCAGAAGATTTACATNNAGCACAATTTAATCCTTGTTTATTTTCTAACCGCTTTAATGCCTGACTTTGTGGATATATCTCATTTGAGTAATGTGAATATTCCTCATTCGCTTTTACCCGGTTGTAAAATTGAGTTGCTGTCTTAAATTCTCCACCTACAGCCTTTTCAATTCTTTTTAATAGATCTGTTTTAACTGGATCTGTAGAAACAGGAGCTGATCCTTGAAGTGATATATTTATATAATTAGGCATATGCCCTTTTTTTACATAAAATGCGTTATCACGCTTACATGC
>DADN01000054.1 GCA_002509665.1 Methanobacterium sp. UBA8 | reverse complement strand
GGATAACATTTTTAGACAATGCATCGGGAAGTAAAAACACTTGGTGGAGATATCTTTTAACCATCATTTTAACATGGCCGGTGCCTATGGCAGTAACAGCAGTGATTTTTATCCCTATCTTCATAATTCTTTCTATAATAGCTTTAGCAACTAATACTCCGGACATGTCTTATACAATTGCTTCAAATCCTTTATTTGAGCTTGTATTAACAGGCATATCTGCTGCAATTTCAATTTCATTCCTTTATTTATGCATAGAATTTATCCATAAAAGAAAATTCATATCTATAATTAACACTGTCTCTAAGGTAGACTGGGGAAGAATATTAAAAGGTGCAGGAATATGGTTTGCTATTTTGACAGTTGGGTCATTAATTGAGTTAATAATTGATCCTGGAAGTATTAAGGTAACTTTTAATCCAAATACATTTATTTTCCTCCTGCTTTTGAGCTTGCTGGTATTCCCACTTCAAGCGTCATTTGAAGAGCTGTTTTTCAGGGGATATCTTATGCAGGCAGTAGGGGTACTCACAAAAAAGCCCATAATTCCTTTACTGGTTACTTCTGTAATTTTTGCGGCTCTACATTTCTGGAACGGTACAGATATGATTACAAGTGTTGATATAGTGCTCCAAGTATTTATTATTGGAATAACGCTGGGCATAATAACTTTAGGGGAGAACAGGCTGGAAACTGCAATGGGAGTGCACATTGCAAACAATATTTTTGTTTCTGTAGTAGTTAATACTGCTAGTGGTGGATTTGAAGGCCTTCCATCTATATTAACATCATATGAGGCACCTAATCCTGCGATCGATGTTTCGGTATTTGTTTTATACGCTTTAACCTTGATAGGGGTTGTTTTCTGGAATAAAAAGGATATGCTGCTCAATATTTTCAGGGATGCAGTGGATGTAGAACTGGATAAAATTGAAGCTAAAGAGATTTAATTAACGAACTTAAGGAGGTGAATTATGATACAAACCGTGACAGTCACTACGACTACAGTAACAACCGAACAGGTAGTTGGGTTCTTTGTGGGCATAATCATTATTTTGTTGGTTATATGGTTAATTATAAGATATAAAAAGAAAAATCAGGGAATATAAAAATACACCAAGATTGTAAGTTAAAATCCTCATTAAATGAGATTAATGGAGTTTTTAGAGGAACTTAATTATTTTTGAAAAATTTTATTTTTAAAATGGATTTAATGGAACTAAATGATTCTCTGTAACCAACTGTGAACCTAATTTAGTGATCTTACTAGAATAATTTGAAGTAAAATGCTTTGGAAAATGGTTTATATCACATGAATTGGATAATGGGCCTAATACTAATTGTGCAGGATAAGGAATTATTTTTAAGTTATAGATCCCAAAAAGAAAAATTTTAGTGGAATTCATTAAATTTCTATTTTTTTGGTTTTGTTCGTTATTTTAACTCTAGATATAAATAAGTAAGAATATATGATATATTCTTCTTAAATTAGGAAATAGCTGTTATTCACCATTAATGGGCGTAAAATATTAATATTGGTGAATATTAACTCATGATGTATAATTATGCGTCTTGATGATTTAGAAGGGGATAGTAAATGAAAAGAATTACTGTATCTGTGAGTGAGGATGTTGATTTATTTTTTAGAAAATTTGCATCTCAAAAGTTCAAATTTGAAAAAGGCTGGTACAGTGAAGCAATGGAAGATGCTATGAAACTATGGATAAACCATGTAAAATTTGAAAATAGTGAATTATCAAAAAATAATCTTGATTTGTGGTTTAATCAGCAAAAAGATATTATACCTGCTGATTCATTGTATCAGATCAGGAATTTAAGCAATTCAAAACTTATTGAAGCGGAACATAATGACCTTTCTAAAACACATATAGCACATATTCAGGTTATGTCAAATGCCCGAGAAATAAAAGGTGTTTCTGCAATATTTCATTTAGATTATATAGAAACAGTTAATAAATTACTGGAAAAAGGCGTCAATGTGAAATTAATATTAACAGAACCTGTGTTAAAAAAAACTATAGAACTATATGGTTCAGAAAATTTAGGATATCTTAAAAAGTTAATTTCAGAAAATCAACTTGAAATATGGGAAATAAAAGAAGATGTTAAAGTTGCATTAACAGTTACAGATAAAAATATGACACTTGGATTATTTGTAAATGGAATATATGACACTACTAAACTTTTATTAAGTGGGCATGAGGATGCACTCCAATGGGGAGATAACTTATTTAACTACTACTTAAAAAGAGCCCAA
This sequence comes from Methanobacterium sp. UBA8, assembly GCA_002509665.1. Taxonomy (GTDB): domain Archaea; phylum Methanobacteriota; class Methanobacteria; order Methanobacteriales; family Methanobacteriaceae; genus Methanobacterium_D. The sequence goes on along the minus strand of DADN01000054.1, from coordinate 11,165 downwards.
AAAGTCGATTTATGCTATTTCGAGGAGTTGAAGGAAACATAGTTTTCTGAACCGTGAAATCAAAGATTTCACCGGCTGTCAAAAATAAATGTTTTTATGAAAAAAACAAAGAGTTTGCAAGCTGTTAAAAACTCATAATTTCTCACCAAGAGGGCCAAGATACTGATTTAATTAACTTACTATTGATTGGTTGAAATTGTTGCAGTTATTTAATTAGTATAACAGTTTTCTTTGTGAATTATTCACATTTACTTTAATAAAATTTAATGTATTGATTGAATTAGAGTTATGTGCGTCAATTTTATCTTATCATTTTTTTTAGATATGTCAGTGTATATTAAAATTGCTGAAGTACTTATTTCCACCAAATACTCAAATAAATTAATTGCTTGTTGAATTTAAAATACAAAAACAAGAGTAAAGACTATTATTTATACTTCGAACTAAATTTTAGGCTGTATGTTTAATCCTTGTTTTTAATAGTTATTATGTGATAATTATATTNNTAAATTAATCGAAATTAGCGCCTTAAAAATATATTTAAAACATATAAATGCCTTAAATTAATTCATGTCTTCAAAAAATTTTATTTTAGGAAATATATATGTATATGATATTTACATATGCTAAAATAGAGCTATCCTTAGATTTTGAAAGAATATATAAGATATGTAATAAATATTTGGTATTAAATAACTATAAATAACATTATGTCATAAAAAATCTTACTAAAATCTATATAATGATATGGGAATGGTATAAATAGATTTTTTAATTAATTAAGTATTTATTAGGTGCTTTTAATGGGATATAGGTCTTTTATTTTGCCAATATTATTTTTAACTGTAATTATACTTAGTTTAGGGGTATCTTCAGCAGTAACTCTGGACAGTGCAGGTTCAATGGGTGTACAATTTCTGGACAAAAATGTTCATGGAAATGTTATGAAAAACCCTGCTATAAAAAAATATTTGAGTGATACTCCTTTTAATCAAAAAATGGTTTCTAAACTAAAACAGGGATCATTAGTTTATCGCTTAGGAAATGGGAAAGGAAAAACAATTTTAATTTGCGGGGGAATTCATGGAAATGAACCTCAAGGGCCTCTAGCTGTAATCAAATTTATGAATTATTTAAAGAATAAAAAGATTAATGGCACTGTTTATATTATTCCATTTGCTATACCTGTCGATACAGAAAAAAATAGCCGAAATTATGTGAGGTCTTCTAAACATTATGATCCTAATCGAGAATTTAATATAGCGGGAACACCTCCTAATAAAATATTAAAATTTGCATTAGCTCATAAAGTGGACTACATTATAGATGTGCATGCTGGTACTGAAGTCAATTCCACGGGACTAGTTTATTTTCAAAAAGATTCTGAGAAGAAATGGGCAGCATATATCCAGAAAAAAACCGGAGCTATTGCAAAAACTAACCCTCAAAAGGGGACATTCAGATCTGAAGCTTCTAAAAAAGGCATTAGGGCTATAACTATGGAAGTAGATAAAAAATTTAACATAGGAAAAACATCTGACAAAGAATCTAAGATGTTAATTTATGCATGCGTATATTTACATTTGATAAATTAAGATTCAGCTAAAAACAAATTAATCTTTTTATATTCTATTTTTAATATTTTTTTTAGCTGAAGATAATAAAACTTCAAAATAGTTTCAAAAAAGTTAAAAGAAAAAATTCTTTCATTTTAAAATAGGAATACCTAAAATGTCCCTTTCACCATCAAAAACGGCTTTCGCGATCTGGGCACTTCCAACAGAACCCGATCTTTCCCCAATTCTAACAACAGGTGCGATATTTTCAACCTCTTTTTTAATGGCACCAAATATGTCGATTGGTTCCTGCATAGATCCAGTAGAGCCAGTTAATATAATCCCCTCAATATTTTTTGCTATTCCTGCGAGTCCATAGATTTCCATCACGATTGTCATAATCATGGTATCTATGGCAAGTTTTGCTTTCCCGTCGCCTTTTAAATAATTTTTAATGATTTCATCCTTTACATGACTTACTTTTCCATATACATCAGCTATTTTTACAGCTCCTGCACGTGAAAAGCATTCATTAGCAGTTCTAACGCCATCATCAATATCTCTAATCATTTTAAGGTCAAGAGGGCCGTGAATAGTTCCCATAGCACCTATACATGCATCCATAGCTCCTCTAATTATCCCATCTTCAATCAACATTGTTACTGTATTGGAGCTAATATCTGCTACTATCATATTTTTAAAACCTGTTTCCAGGAATGCGTTATAACATATACTAACTTTTTCAGAGCTGGCATGATGAGAATAAGCGGATTTAAAACGTTCATCAAGGCACGCGGTTTCATCGTGAATTCCAGGTATTACAACTGTTGGAATCCCTGAATTTTTGATTTCATCGTAAACTGCTGTTCCGCCGCCTGTTACTTTTCCAGCGCCTTCCATTGATTTAATTCCTCTGTTTTTCACTTTTTCTATGGGGGTTACGGCTTTAAGGGCATCTCCCATAGCATATGTTATTGCCATGAGGTCAATTGAGTTTAAATCAACTCTTTTTGAAAGTTCTTTTAATGCAGAGACTTTTCCAGCAGATAAATCTTCCCGCAGGATTTTAAAATGAGTAGTTTCGTTATCAAGAATTGTAAAAGAGACGCCTGTAGTCCCATGATCCATTCCAACAAATACCATGGATTCACCTTTATGCAATTATAAAATATCAAATAATTGATTCTTAAATTTGAAAACAAAAAGAAGGGGATTATTTTTGTAATCCGCAAAGTTTCCTGAGTTTTGTACCTACTTTTTCAATTTGAAGGTCATCTTCCATTGCCCTCATTCTCTTGAGCATAGGAGCTCCGGCCTGGTTTTCAAGGGCAAATTCCCTGGTAAATTTACCAGTCTGAATTTCTTTTAAAATTTCTTTCATAGCGGCCCTTGATTCATCGGTTATAACTCTGTCTCTTCTTGTAAGTCCTCCGTATTCTGCGGTGTTACTTACATCGTGCCACATTCCACCGAAACCTTGTTTGTATATCAGGTCTACTATGAGTTTTAATTCGTGGCATGTTTCGAAGTATGCGATTTCTGGCTGGTATCCCGCATCTACAAGTGTTTGGAAACCTGCTTTTATTAGTTCAGTTGCCCCTCCACAGAGTACTGCCTGTTCACCGAATAAATCGGTTTCTGTTTCTTCTTTGAAAGTTGTTTCAAGTACTCCTGCTCTTGTAAGCCCGGATCCTTTGGCCATTGCAAGTGCAATTTCTTTTGCATTTCCAGTAGCGTCTTGTTCGACTGCTACGAGTCCTGGAACTCCAAATCCTTCTTCATATTCTCTTCTAACAGTTGCACCTGGTGCTTTTGGAGCTACCATTGTAACGTTAACGTTTTTAGGCGCTTTTATGTAATTGTAGTGTATGTTGTATCCGTGTGAGAATGAAAGGGTATTACCTTCTTCTAATCCTTCTGCAATTGCTGTTTCATAGACTGCTTCTTGAATTTCGTCAGGGATTAATATATGAATTACGTCTGCTTTTAATGCTGCTTCTTCTATGGTTAATACGGTTAGACCATCAGCTTTTGCTTTCTCCCATGATGCTCCACCTTTTCTAAGTCCGACAACAACATTTAACCCACTTTCGGACATGTTTAATGCTTGTGCCCTTCCCTGGCTACCATAACCTATAACTGCTATAGTTTTATCTTTTAAAACGTCTAAATCTACGTCTTTTTCGTAATGTATATTCATTTAGTGCCTCCCATGATCTTAAGTTAAAAAAATTTACCGTGATTGGGTAAAAAATTAATGCCACTACAATATTTGGACCGTGGATTTATAAATTTTATCATGACATATTTTCACCTTTAAATTAAACGCTGAAATTAGAAGTTACGTGCTAAAATAATAATTCCAAGGAAAATTAGGACAAATGGCAAAATTATGTGGCCGTATTTTTTAATTTTATCTCCTAAAATACTGTTTTCTACCAGATTAAAGCTGATATAGCACCATATCAAGATCATCACTAAAAATACTGATATTACAACGAGCATCTGCTGAAGGCCTATACTTGCAAATAGAGGAACATAAACTCCAATATTATCCCCGCCGTTTGTAAATGAAACAAGTGCCACTAAAGATGATTTTGAACTTCTAAATTTTGAAAAAATTCCCTTATTTTCTTCCTTTATATTATAATTTGCTGAAATATCATTATTATCTTTTAAATCCTTTAAATTTTTGAGCCCAATAAGTATTGGTAATATACCAAGCAGTCCAATCCAGTTAACTGGAATAACTAACTTTAAAAAGTAGCTTAGTGCACTTATTGCAATTAAAGTCATAATTCCGATATACTGGCCTAAAACGATCTGTCTAGCCTTAAATTCTTTATTTGAAAAGAATATCATTAGAACAAAAAGATCATCAAGATTAGTGGCAATAAACATTGCAACAGCTGTAAAAACTAGAAAGATAAATTCTATCATAGGTACTCAAAACAAAAAATAAGGGTATTAAATAGTTTTAATACCTCTAGACATCGCAGTAGGCCCTGTCCTCGCGATTTCTTTAATTCCGAAACCTTTTACAAGGTCAATAAGAGCGTCAATTTTATCTGATGCCCCTGTCATCTCTATGGTGAGAGTTTCAGGGCTTACATCTATTACACGCCCTCTAAAGATATTTACATATTGAACAACTTCGGCCCTTACTTTTTCTGTCGGTGAATGAACTTTAATTAGGCAAAGCTCTCTTTTAACAGTATTTTCAGGTTCTAGATCTCTTACTTTAATGACATCTATGATTTTGTTCAACTGTTTTGTAATCTGTTCCAGGACTTTCCCGTCGCCTTTTGCAATTATGGTCATTCGAGCAATGTCTTCTTGCTCTGAAGTTCCAACTGTGATGCTCTCTATGTTGAATCCCCTTCTTGTAAAGAGTCCTGCAACTCTCTGGAGTACGCCGGGCTTATGAAGTACAAGTGCACTTATAATATGGGTCCTTTGATCGTCCATCTTAATCACCTGCCCTTTCTTTGGCTGTTTCACGATATGGTACATCTTCAGAGTTGTTAGACTCGGTTTTGTACTCCCCAACTATTTCAGTGAGGCCGCATCCTGGAGGTACCATTGGAAGGATTTCATCTGGATCAATTGTAATGTCGATGAGTGTGGGTTCGCCGGAATTTATTGCACTGGACAGTACCTCACGAAGTTCACCGGGTCTTTCTACACGGTTTGCAGCGACTCCAAATGCTTCTGCTAGTTTAACAAAGTCAGGAGACTCTCCTAAATGGGTATGTGATAATCTTTTCTCGTAGAACAGGTTTTGCCACTGGGCAACCATTCCTAAATATCTGTTATCTAAAACACAGATTACAACTGGAATGTCATATTCTTTTACTGTTGCAAGTTCCTGTGATACCATTAAGAACCCGCCATCTCCACAGACAGCTACAACATCGCTTTCAGGCATTGCAACTTTTGCACCTATTGCAGCAGGGAATCCGAATCCCATGGTTCCAAGTCCTCCAGATGATAGGAATGTTTTAGGTTTTCTGGATGTGAAGTAGTGAGCCATCCACATCTGGTTCTGCCCAACATCTGTTGTCATGATTGTATCATCATCTACAGCTTCTGATATCTCTTTTATAACCTGCTGTGGTTTTAATGGCATGTTATCAAATGACATTTTAGGTATGCATGTCTGTTTGAAGTTTTTAACACGGTTTACCCATTCCATGCTTTTACTGCTCATTTTGTTTTGAGAAATAGCTCTTATAAGGTTTGATAAAATGATCTTTGCATCACCGACAATTGGAATGTCTACATCTACATTTTTCCCTATTTCTGCAGGGTCAATGTCTATGTGGACTATTTTGGCATTTTTGGCAAATTCACTTATTTTTCCTGTTGTCCTGTCTGAGAACCTGCATCCAACAGCAATCAGACAGTCACATTTATCTACAGCAAAATTAGCAGGTAATCTGCCGTGCATTCCAAGCATTCCAAGGGAAAGGTCATGATCTTCAGGGAAAGATCCTTTACCAAGAAGTGAAGTTGTTACAGGAGCTCCAACTAATTCTGAAAGCTTTAAAAGCTCTTCAGATGAATTTGATATGATAACTCCGCCACCTGCAAGTATGACTGGTTTTTTAGCGCTTCCAATTAAGCTTGCTGCCCTCTTTATCTGTAAAGGGTGGCCTTTTCTTGTTGGTTTGTATCCGGGTAAAGTGATTTTGACATCGTTTTCAAAATCTAATTCCTGTTCCTGAACATCTTTTGGTAGATCTAGAACTACTGGTCCAGGTCTTCCGGTCCCGGCTATATAAAATGCTGATTTAACCATTTCAGGAATTTCTTTTGAAGTTATAGGTTGGAAATTATGTTTAGTAATAGGCATTGTCATTCCAATCGTATCTACTTCCTGGAACGCGTCGTTACCGATGAGTCCTGTTGGGACCTGTCCTGCAATAGCTACGATTGGAGATGAGTCCATATAAGCTGTTGCTATTCCTGTCACGAGATTTGTTGCTCCAGGACCTGATGTTGCAATACAAACACCCACTTTTCCAGATGCCCTTGCATATCCATCTGCAGCGTGAGCTGCGCATTGTTCGTGTCTTACTAAAATGTGTTTTAGGTCAGAATCGTAGATCATATCGTATAGGGGAAGTAACTGCCCTCCCGGATATCCGAATACAACATCTACTCCCTGATTTTCCAGTGATTTAAGTAGTGCTTCTCCGCCTCTCATTATTAAACACCTGTAAAATTTATGTATATTATTGGCTAGTTTTCATATTTATTTATTCTGAGATATATTAATGTTCATAATAATCTATTCGGTAGCTGGAATTATCGTGATTCCACCATACTTAATATTTAAAATTAAATTAATATTACATGGGATATTTTTACTGGATAAAGTTTAGATTCAAAAATAATATCTAGTAGCAGAATATACGTTATAAATTTATTTTTTATTATTAGTTGGGCATCTTTCTGCATTTAATCCGGTAAATATCTCATTTATCAGCTTGAACCGATTTAAAATTTCTTTCAAAGTTTGATATATAAAATAAATCAGATATCTGTTCTATCTAAGATTGTTGTTATCCTTGCTTACTAAGAACTGCTTCTATAGCACTGCGCAGTTCACTATCAACAAATGGTTTTACTAGATAGCCAAAAGGTCCGGTTATTTTTGCTCTTTTAAGTGTCTGATTATCAGAATGCGCTGTAAGATATATTATTGGAATATCAAAATGTTCACGTATTCGTTCAGCAGTCTCTATCCCGTCAATTTCTCCTTTAAGCACAATATCCATTAACACCAGATCTGGTTGGGATTTTTTAACTTCTTCGATAGCATTTTCTCCAGAAGATACGACAGCCAACACACTGTAACCAAGACGTTCTACTTTATCCTGTATATCCAGCGCTACGATGCTTTCATCTTCAACTATCAGTATATTTGCCATTATTCAGCTCCTCTCATGATGTATCTGCATTAGTTTAAGTTCAATTGCCTTATTGCTGTACATATAATCTGCAGCCACTTTTTTTAAATTATATGCAGTTATTCAGTTAATTGTATCATGTGTGTTTAGATGTATATTTGCTGTTATAACATATAACAAGCAGCAATTTTAATATTTTTAACAGGTCTATCTATAGTTTATCTATTAAATAATAAACCATTTTTATAATGGTCATGTCTATAGATTTATAAAAGGAGAATTTATAGAGATAATAAAAAATTAGGAAATTTTTAGTCTTTAGTTTTATACCAAAAAAATAGGTACTTAATTTAAAATTTCAGATTCGTAGATTTTATTTAAAGGAGGATTTATATGAAAATTCTTGTAGTAGGTACAGGGGCGAGGGAACACGCTATTTGTAAGGCAGTAGAAGGAAATGCAGAATTATTCTCGGTTATGAGCAATAAAAACCCGGGGATAGCGCGGATATCTAAATATCAGATAGGGAGTGAAAATGACATTGAAGCTGTAAAGAAGTTTGCAACTCAAAATAAGATTGATATAGTTGTAATCGGACCTGAAGCTCCCCTTGAAAAAGGTATTGTAGATGCTCTACAGGCAGAAGGCATAGGCTGTGTTGGGCCGACCATGGAAGCGGCTAAAATTGAAACAGATAAAGTTTTCATGAGAAACCTTTTTGAAAACTATAAAATACCAGGATCTTTAACCTACCGGTGTTTTGATAACTATGCAGATATCAATGATTTCATCGATGAATTTGGGGAAGATATTGTTGTTAAACCGGTAGGATTAACTGGTGGAAAAGGAGTTAAGATTGTTGGAGAACAATTAAAAGATCTGGAAGAAGCTAAAAGCTACGCCAAAGAAGTAGTAGACACTAAAATGGGCGGATATGCCAGTGTAGTACTTGAAGAAAGGGCTATAGGTGAAGAATTTACAGTCCAGGCATTTGTAGATGGTAAAAATATAGCTCCGATGCCTGCAGCCCAGGACCACCCATATGCATTTGAAGGAGACGAAGGGCCTATAACTGGGGGAATGGGATCCTATTCTGATAAAGGAGGGTTACTTCCATTTTTAGATAAAAAGAGTTATGATGAATCTGTTAAAATAATGGAAGAAACAGTAAAGGCTATTAATAAAGAAGTTGGACCGTACAAAGGATTTTTATATGGGCAGTTCATGCTGTGCAGGGACGGCCCAAAACTCATAGAATACAATGCAAGATTTGGTGATCCAGAAGCTATGAATGTCTTATCACTACTTGATTCTAATTTTGTAGACATTTGTGAAGGCATCGTTGACGGAAATCTTAAAGGAGCTAAGTTTGAAGATAAAGCTACCGTTTGTAAATACATTGTGCCAGAAGGATACCCTGGAAATGCAGTTCCAAACCAGGTAATTGATGTGGACGAGGCTAAAATTAACGAAGCTGGCGCCCAGGTTTATTATGCTGCTGTAAATGAAAAGGACGGGAAGGTTTACTCCTCTTCTTCAAGAGCCCTTGGGCTTGTTGCAATTGGTGAGTCGATAGAAGAAGCTGAAAAACTGTGTGAAGATGCTACAAAATATGTGAAAGGCGATGTTTATCACAGAAGGGATGTTGGAACAGCAGATCTTGTGCAGAAACGAGTTAAACACATGGAAGAAATCAGAAAATAATTCAAGGGATAATAAAATTATTACCCTATTTTAAATTAAGCTGAAAAGTTATGGTGGAAGGTTACATGGGCTGAAATAGGATAGGATGTGTTACAGGGGATGTTGAACCCAATAAAAAGTTTAAATCACTTTATTTGCTGTAAATTCTCTAAAAAATAATTCATTTAGAATTAGAGAAAAGTAGATATAGTATGATTTAAATAAACATCTCCTTAAATAAATAAGGCATAATGAATACAATTTGGAGTGAAAATATGAATCATCTTTTATCAATGGAAGATGCCCGGGATCATGTAAATGAAATACTGGATCTCTCTAAAAAATTTAAAAATGGAGAAATCCCTGGAGAGCCTTTAGCTAAGAAAACACTTGCTATGGTTTTTGAAAAGGCATCAACAAGGACTAGAATATCTTTTGAAGTTGGAATGTATCAGCTCGGTGGAAACGCACTTTATCTATCTAGAGAAGACCTTCAACTTGGTCGTGGTGAAATAGTAGAAGATACCGCCAGAGTTATGAGTAGATATGTTGATGGGGTAATGATCAGGGCCAAGGAACATGATGATGTTTTAGAATTTTCACGATATTCTGATGTACCAGTTATTAACGGCCTTACAAACAAGGAACACCCTTGTCAGGCATTTGCAGACCTTTTAACCATATATGAAAAGAAAAATAGTTTCGATGTAAAACTGGCATTTGTTGGAGACGGAAACAACGTCTGTAATTCATTATTATTTGCATCAGCATTTGTAGGGATGGACATGGATGTAGTATGCCCTCCAGGATATGAACCCGATGCTGAAATATTTAAAAAGGCAAAAAAATATGCTGAAGAAACTGGTGCTGAGCTTAAAATAAGTAATGATATTGAAGCGGGAGTTGAAGGTGCCGATGCTGTTTATACTGATGTCTGGATCAGTATGGGAGACGAGGAAGAGGCTTCAAAAAGGCTCAATGCATTTGCAGATTATCAGGTAAACAAAGACCTTATGGGGCAGGCAAATGAAGACGCAATTATTCTGCACTGTTTACCGGCTATTCGGGGACAGGAAATTACTGCAGATATGTTGAATTCCACCCAGTCAGCAATATGGGACCAGGCTGAAAACAGGCTGCACGCCCAGAAAGCTGTGCTTTACAAGCTCATGGGACAAAAATAATCCCATTATCTATTTTAATAAAAGCTTAAAATTTATTTAATACACTCATTTTTTCTTATTCAATAATAATTTAAAATTAAAAATAAAATTACTATTTTCATCTAAATGAAGCAATAAAACCATTCACAACATCTCTTGCAGATTGAATTAATGGATTTTTAGATCTTACAGGTGTTTGCATGCCTTTTAACCTGTCAATCCTGAAATAAACAGGGGGGTGAGTGTCCCACGATAGCCATCTTGGAATCTTAGATCCCACTTTTTCCATTTGAAGTCTTTGATATGCTATTTTTCGGAGCGCTTCTGCAAGTACGTCTGGCTGACCTACATTCATTGCTGATAGGAGGTCTGCTCTGGTCTCAAAGAACTTGGCCACGAAGAAAATTAGGGCCATAACTACGATTATGTACAGTATGGGGTTAATAATCACAATAGGGAACAGGACAGTGAATCTCAATATGAACTCACCAGAGATTATACTGAATAATATTAGCGGGTCTCTTCCTTGGAGATGTCCCATTTCATGGCCTAAAACGCTTAATATTTCCTTTTCATTTAATTGAACAAGCAAACCGGTTGTAATGAGTACAAGTCCTTTACTTGGGGTAGGACCAGTGGCTGCGGCATTTGCAATCGTGGTATTTGAGATCACGATTTTAGGCATGGGCAGACCAAAACTGCTGGCGGCTTTTTTAACGATATCATACACATTGACAGTTTTATACAGGCTGCGGTACGGATTGCAGCTGAAGCCGTATTTTTCCAGGACTTCATCCCCAAGCTTGCAGGTTGGTTTTATGCCCTGGTTAAAGGTCCTGTCGTAAATT
>DADN01000152.1:10918-21691 GCA_002509665.1 Methanobacterium sp. UBA8 | reverse complement strand
AACTGTTTTTTCCCTTTTAACTCTACCTGGCTTAATATTTTTGATCTTGAATTCATTTTCTTGATTTTTTCGTCGCTTTCAGCCTTTAGATTCTTTTTATGCTCTTTATTTAATACACTACCACATATAGGGCATAAATCTCCCAAACCATCCACATTGTTCAACTTTTTCTCAATTTCTGATTTTTCAACATCTAATTTGTATATATCTTCAGTAATTTTTTGCACTTGTTCCTTATCAAGCTTGAAGGCATCGTATTTTTCTTTTATTTTAAGGATTAACTCATCCTTTTCATTTATAAGTTCTTCAGAAGCTTTATTTTTATTTTCCCCAAGTTCATTTTCAGTGGACTGCTTGCTGTCATTTAGAAGAGCTAAATTAGATTTTAGATTATCGTGTTCTTTGATAATTTTTCTAATATCAACTAGTTTACTGCTTAAATTTTCCTCAGTTTCAGAGGTAGGCTGTTCAATTTTTTCCAAGGTTTCAATTTGAGGGATAAATTTCAGCTTATTTTCTTCTTCGCAAGTTTTAACTTCATTTTGGTACGTAATAGTCAGCTTTTCTTTTTCACTAATTTGTTTTTCTAAATGTGGAATTTCAGCATGTATCTTTTTAAGTTCTACTTCTGATTCTTGAAGCTTTTCAAGCGTATCCTTCTGTGTTTTTTGTAAAATGTCCAGTTCTTCCCCGCGTGCCTGAGATTTGGCATTTTTATTTTTATTTGCATCTAAATTGCCTTTCAAAACAAAAAGTTCCTGTTTTTTATCGTCTAAATCTTTTGTTTCAGTTTTCAGTTCAATGAGTTTATCTTTAATTGATCTGGACAATACGTTCGCATTTTCAGCGGCAATTTTATAATCTTCTATACCAAAAGCTTTTCTTAGGGTTTGGAGCCTTTCATCTGGCTTTTGAGAGAGTATAACTTTCATTTCTTCTTGGGGAGTATAAACCGCGTATCTGAATATAACACTTTGAGCCCTTGGGTTAAGGGGTTCTTTAAAATTAAGGATTTTTAAAATTTTTTCTTTGATTTCAGAGGGGGATAGATCAAGTTTTACTCCATTAGTACCTAAAATTCCTTTTTCCTGCCTGACTGGTCCGTCGTTTTCTTTCCGTATTAAAGACCGCTGGACTAAATAATTGTCTTCACCTACATTGAATTCTAAAGTCACGGATCCTTTTTTTGACCCTTTTCGAAGTAGAGAATCACCTTTCTGATTTCCAAGACCAAAAAGAGCAAATTCAATTGCCATCAGGATTGTAGACTTACCTGAACCTATATCTCCCTCAAAAAGAGATGTTCCAACTGGAAAATTTATAGGTTCATTATTTTTGTAGCTCCTTATGTTGCTCAGTGTCAGCGACTTAAAAATCATTTATTGACTCTCCAGATCTAATACTTCTAATGATTCACTCAGGATCCTGTTTTTATAATCAGTCTTCTTTTCGTTAGGTTTAGGGCTTTTCCGCAGTGTTTTTAGCAAATTAACAGCAAGTTTGGCCCCTTCTTTACTGTTTAATTCTTCCTGCCCCACTTTTATGTTGCGTATATTTTCTAGAAGTAAATTTTCCTCTATTTCTTCAGTGGTTTCTCCCTTAACGCGGATTTTTGTAAATTCCTTTGAAACAAGCCCATGGTGGTTAATACTTACATGTAAAGCTCCTGCTTCCTTAAGAATTCTCCTTATTTCATGGAAATTGATGTCAGATGTTTTGCCTCCAGCTAATTCTCCCTTTACCTTCAGGATAATTATTTTTTCGTTAGCATCGTGTTGCCTTATTTTTTCTAAAATCTCATCGTAGAGCTGATTTGAGTTTTTATCATCTGCCTTAAATGATAAAAAGTCATATTTGGCTAGATCCAGTTCATAAAAATTTTTATCTTCACAGAAATTAACGCTTTTAATTTTTTCATCAAATTCAACAATGAAAAATCCTCTTTTTTCGCCTTTGGCACTTATTTCTAAATCTCGAGGATATCCTGCAAAGGGAGGCCCTGGATAAGTAATGACATTATATCCCTCTAATTGAGTTTCACATATCTTCTGGTGTATGTGCCCTCCAGCATAATAATCAAAGTCTTTTGGCAGTCTCTTTATGTCAATTCCATCCATTTTAGATAAAAAATCAGGAAGTAAATTTTTAATGGATGTGTGAAAGACGAAAATTTTAAAGCCTTCTTCATCTTCTAGACTTTTTTTATCCATCATATTGTAATAGGCGTCATCCAGTCCCATTTTTCGCCCGGATATTCCTGTTAATTTGGCACCTGTTTTTTTATCGGTGATGAACTTCAATTTTAGTTTTTCTTCTCCAGCTTCGTTCTCAACAACGTAACCGTTGAATAGTTTTTTTAATAATCCGCTTTCTGTAATTACGTCGATGATTGAAGTTTCATTGGGGCTGAAATCATGGCTGCCGTAATTAATGTAAACTGGAATTTCTTTGTCTGCTACTTCCTTTAGTTTTCCAACGGCCTGTTTAACAACACTCATATCTGGGAGATTTGAATGAAATAAATCCCCTGCTATGATAATAAAATCAACGTTTTCTTTTATACACGTATCTAAACACGTGTTAAAAGCTTTAATCTCTAATTCTTTTAATTCAGAATATTTTTGAGCTCCTAAATGGCAGTCTGCAATGTGAGCAAATTTGTACATCTTTATCAACCTATGACCATAGTTTTAAGGTCTTTTGTTTTGTCTTGAGGTATTTCATCTAAATATTCTTTAACATATTTTTTAAATTCAGGAGTATAAATAGGAATTGCAAATCTGGTAAAAACGCTGCTGACGATGGCTTCACCTTTATCCAGGCTGGCAATAATTCTTTCATCATCTGATAAGTCCTGCGATGCGCTGTTAATTATTGCAGATCTCTCTGGTGACATTTCATTTCCTAAAATAATTTTGGTATTCATGTTAGCGAGAATTGCTCTAGGAATAACACTCGATAACTGAGTAATTGCAATCAAACCTATTTTGAACTTTCTACCTTCTCTAGCAATTGTACCATAAATATTTCCACCGTGACTTTCTATTGCATCTTGACCCAAAACTCGTGGCGCTTCTTCGATTACAATACTGATAACCGGCTTATTTTTTAATTCTTTAGAATTGTATCTTTTATATTTATTAAATATATTACTGGTTATGATGCTGCCTATGAATAGTTCTTCAAAGTCACTTAATTTTGAACTATCGATAATAACAATTTTTTCTTCTTCCAATGCCCTAACAATGTCTTCTACTGTTGATAATCCATAGTCTCCACCGACAAACAAATTACTGTTGAATATGCATTTTTTCCCCATTGCAGGATTATCATCATCAATATCAACAGAATATACGCCTAATTTTGTTTCAATTTTTCTTTTTAAAACTTCGGCAGTCCCTTCATGAACACCCATTTCTTTTAGGACATCTCTATCTATTCCTTTAGCAATTTTAGTTATCCAGTTTGACTTATATTTGTTATAAATTGTTCTTATGGCTTCAGTTTGGGCTGATGAGAATCCTCCAATACCGCTGAAATGATATGGTCGTATTTTTTTTACATTTATGGCTAATGTGACTGCATCATCATTATATTTATCAGGAGAATAGTATTCAAGCTTTTCATATTTTTTAGGGTGGTACCTCAGGCCAATTTTAATACTGTCTCCATAATATTCATCATGAGGATCTAAAACAAGAATACCAGCTCCTTCAGTATCTAAAATACTCCAGAGCATTACTTTAACTAAATTACTTTTTCCCCTACCTGTTGTAGCAGGGATTAAAATGTGATGTGTCAATGATTTAATCAGGTCAATATAAACTTTAATTCCTTCTTCTACAGTTGATCCACTTCTAATATCACCTAAATAAATTGAATTTTCGATATTTTTTGGCTCCAGGAATTTTAAATCAGATTCTTCAATGGATTTAATAGGGCTGAAAAAATTAGGCAGTCTTTTTGGGCTTTTGGTGATGTATTCTTTTTCACCGTTCGTTATCTTTTCCTGAACATAAAGTAATGACTTAGCTCGCCCTAAATTATAATTGGTCAATTCAGGTTCCATAAACTCAAGATCTGGATCATATCCTTCTAATTTCATACCTGAAAGCAGTTCATGGGTGGATTGATGGGCCTGGCTTTTATATTCAATATCTTTAACTTGGAGGATAGTATAATTTCTTTCGTCTGATCGGGAGGCATTTTCAACAATTAAAAGTTCACCGAGTTCTAAATTTTCGCCATTTTTTTCTCTTATGATAATATCTTTTAGTCCGCCACCTATAATTTGGCCTCTTTCATTAGTCATTTAAACCCTCCAAAATCTGTGATTNNATTTTCTTCAACCCTCAGTTACTGCCCATCTAATTTTTCATGCGTATTTACAATTTTGATTAGTGGGTTAACCTGTTTCCAGGTCCCCATTCTTGAAAGTTCAGAGTATAATTTTGCTTTATAACCTTCCATTTCTTCGTTCTTAACTCTAGCCCATAAATCTGCATCAATAAGCCCATATGGATATCCTGGCACTTTAATATCTCTAGAATTATCTGCAATGCATGAAACTAGTTCACATATTTCCTTATCACTCATAGTTTCAGCTTGTTCTTTGAATATTTCAAACCTGAATGCAGTGTGGGCATGTTTGTTTAATTTTACAACCATAATTACAGCTTTATGCTCACGATTAGTATCTTTACTCCATGCAACTGGGTAATAACACCATTTATCATATTTAATCTCTGCATCATCTGCTAACCTTTGAATAGAATCAATAAGTGAAACTCGGGTATCAGTAGCTAACCTGCATGTTTTAGATAAACCTGTAATAATTACATCATTGTCCATTGCTTTCCTAAAAACATCCTCTTCATATTTATATTCGCGTTGATGACCAGTTTGCAGAGATCCATCCCTTACAATAATGTCTCCATGTTCTAGCTCTGACTCTATAACATGTCCTGTAATTTTCCATTCAGCAAATCTTCGAGCCATAGATGCCATTCTATCCATTCCAACCTGTGTTCCTGCTTCTACATTTTCTTTACGGGCATTTGCTTGAAGATCTCTTTCATTGGGTAAATAGGGGATGAATTTATCTTTAACTGGCCTTATTTTTGTTTCAAAATTTATATCGTGACCTTCTAACTGGGAATATGTGTAGGAAAGAAATTCTATTCTTTGAGGTACCCCTGATTTAATTGGGACCCTTTTATTATTTTTAAATATACTGAAATAAACACGGTTTAACTGCACTGAATAAACTGGCGAAGGTAACAGCTCTTGATTTCCACCATCCACAAATGCAATCTTTCTATCACTTTCAGCGGAGTTAATTTCATGAAAATATTCTTTATTTAGTGGGCATGACCTGTAATCAGAATCATTAAAATAAGGATCTCCTAATTCTCTTTGAGACAAATCATTACTCAAAATTTCAGCAATTTCTTTTATACTCTTCATTGTGAAGTCACTCTTTTTACGATAATCAATTGTTCTGTAATGTTACTTTTATTACTTATATTTTACCCTATTTTGGTAAATAAGTACACAAATTACAGAGAAATAGAAAATACTGATTATAATAAATCTATATAAATAAGCCTTAATAACCAATTGTTTACTAATTTGTGCGTTTTAATTTTCCAAATTATATTTGAAAATTATTCAAAGTAGTATAGTAGGTAATATTCTTTTATTAAATCGTTTATTTAAAAAAAGGAGTTAATGGAATCTTTTTTGGGTTGTAAAATAAAATTTAGGTTTTATTGGTGTATTTGGGCTACTGCTTGACTGCACTGCTTTTAGCCAGTGAAGCAAATATACCAACAAAACAAAGCACCGTAAACACGACAAACGCGATCTGAACACTCTGCAGAAGTGCAGGATATTCTGCAGGCATGATCTGAACATTTCCTATGTACAGGGCGAAAATGATCAGGACTGTTCCCATACTGAGCGTCTGCCCGATTAACCTCATTGTCCCGAGGGATGCAGATGCCACCCCGTAAAATCTCTTTTCAACAGACCCCATAATTGCATTGGTATTTGGAGATGAGAAAAGTCCAAACCCTGCGCCGAGTATAACTAAGCCTGCTATTATAAACTCGTAGCTTGTGTCTGCGTTTAAAAAGACAAATAACAGAAGCCCTACTGTTGTAAGTGCCATACCGAGAGATGCGATTAAACGAGGATTATATTTATCTGAAAGTCTGCCTGCAATAGGGGCCAGAAGAGCCATAACTACAGGTTGAGCTATTAAAATCAGCCCAGCGTTTCCAGGGCTTAAACCTTTTATGTACTGTAAATAAAGGCTCAGGAGAAAAACCACTGCAAATGTGGCGCTGTAACTGATCAGAGATGCTAAATTAGAAAATGCGAAAGTTGCATTTTTAAACAGCTTAATCTCAAATACAGGGCTTTCAGTTTTTAATTCCAGTATAACAAAGCCTATTATTCCAATTATCCCCAGAGCAGTTGCTATTACTCCTGTAATTTCTGGAAGTAATGAAAATCCGTATATAATCATGAAAAGTGATATGCTGTAAACTACAGAACCAGGTAAATCGAATTTTTCACCTTTACATGCTGCCCATTCTTCCCTTAATTTCCAGAAAGTGAGTGCAAGAACTGTTAAACCCACAGGTATCATTAAAAGGAAAAGGCTTCTCCAGCCTAAAACCTGTGTCATTATTCCTCCTAAGACAGGCCCCAATGCTAAACTCACGTATACTGATGTTATTGTTATTCCAAGAGCTTTACCTCTTTCTTTTGGTGGAAATACGTGGGTTACAATTGCTATACTAGTAACAAATATCATTGCAGATCCAATTCCCTGAAGAACTAGAAATGCAAGGAGAAACATTGATGAAGGTGCAACTGCACATAAAAATGACGCGATGGTAAAAATTATAATTCCATATGTAAAAATACGCTTCATCCCAAATATGTCTGCTAATCTCCCAAATGGGACTGCAAACATAGCTGATGCAAGTAAAAATGATGTAGGTATCCAGCTTAATAAAATAGCGTTTGTTTGAAACTCTGATCCAATTGCAGGAAGCGCGATATTGATTGCTGCTGCTATAAATGGTGAAACAAAGGACGCCAGTGTTGCAATAATTAAAGTTGTTAGTTTAATGTTGTTGTTATTTTCCATAAAATTCCCTTTTAAAATGTCCAGTATAAGAGAACATTTTATTATATTTATAGATAAATATCTTTTGATATTATCTTAAAAAAAGGATTAGTTAAAATAAAGTCTTAATATATTTAAATAGTGGATTATTGTGATTAGGTATTAAAAATAAGTAAATATGGATGGTAAGATCTATTTTTCTAAATCTTTGTATTCTGGAAGGTCTCCCAGTGCAGGTGCATGGATAACTTTTCCATCATATCTGTAACGTGAGCCGTGACATGGACAATCCCATGTTTTTTCAGCGTTGTTCCAGACTACCTGGCAGCCTAAATGAACACATGATGGAGATAATATATGAAGTTTTCCCTCTTCATCTCTAGAAACTGCTGCTTTTTTGCCTTTGACAGTTAATACGCTTCCTTCCCTGACTTTTAACATGGATAGATCCATAGAACTTGGTCTTGATACTTTACTTCCTATTATCTCCTTAAAAACATCTACATTAGTCCCTATGAATTCTTTAGTAGATTCAAGTTTAGGCATTGATCTTGATGGATCAAAGAATGAACTCCATTTATTGTCATTCCCTAAAATTAAGTCTGAGATAATCATGGCTGCAACTGTTCCATTAGTCATTCCCCATTTCATAAATCCTGTTGCTACATAGACTCCCTTTGATTTAGATTCCACTTTACCGATATACGGCACGTTATCTATGGTAATGTTATACTGTGTGGACCAGTGATAATCAATAGACTTAACATTAAAGTGATCACGGGCGTGTTTTTTTAATTTTCTGTAAAATTCAACGGTATCAGGTTCATGTCCTACTTTGTGGTTTGCCCCACTTACTATGACTATTTCTCCTTTATCTGAGGGTGCAGAACGGTAAGTCACAGTGGGCTGGGTGCTTACATACATTCCTTTAGGNNGACATGCTGGGATACATTTTAGAATATAAACGATTGGGGTCATATATTGGAAAATGAGTGGCCACAATTACATTTTTTGCTTTAATTGGACCTTTATCTGTGATAACTTCGTTTATATCTCCTTCTTTTATGTTTAGTGCCCTTGTATTTTCAAATATATAACTACCATCACCCGGAATGTTTTCAATTAAACTCAGAAGGTATTTTCTTGGGTGAAACTCTGCTTGATTTTCATACTGGACTGCTCCTGCAATCTCAAAGGGCAGTGGTGATGATTCAGTATATGCCGCTTGAAGCCCCGCATCTGTAGCAGCCTTAGCTTCTTTTTTAAGCATGTCTCTTTCATCTGGATTTTCGCTGTAAATATAACATGGCAGGCGCCTGAAATCACAGTCTATATTTCTTTCTTTTACAATAGACTCAATTTTGTCTATAGATTTTTGATTGGCTTCTGCATAAATATGTGCTCCTTCTTTACCGAAGTGAGATTCAAGGTTAGAATATATGATGTTATGAGCAGCAGTAACTTTTGCTGTTGTATTTGCAGTTACGTCTTTAATGGCCCGTTCAGCTTCAATTAATGCTACTGATAATCCTGCATCTTTTAATAGAAATGCTGAAGTGATTCCTGCAATACCTGCTCCTAAAATCGCCACATCAACAGATAATACTTTCTCTAATGGATTAAAATTAGTATCGGGAGTATTTATAACCCAGAATGATTTTAATTCGCCCATATTTTCGAGATCTTTACTTTTTTTCATCATATTATCACCAAAAGTATTATTATTACTAATTTATAAATTCTTATTAATATAAAATTTGAGAAAATATTGGATTGATTTATTACAAAGTCCTCAAACACTGTCAAAAATCTTCGATTTTTGTGATTTTTGAGCATACAAAATAAATATGATAAAATGATGCTGACATTTGATTTTTTAACTGCATGGCTTGCAAACATATATTATATTCTTTTAATATTTGTACCGGTATTTTTAGCAGTTAATGCTTTTAAGCTGATAATAATGACAAAAACCGCTAAAAATAATGATAAATAGTTATTTAAATTGAATTATATAAATAAAATAGAATTAAGATAATATCTTATTTTTTAACTTAATTAAATAGTTTAATAGTTAATAATGTAGATTATATTCTCTTAAATTTTAATAAGATACATTAAATTGTTTCAGATTATCAGATTTGATACAAAATACTATTTTTTTTAATCGATAAAAATTTATAGAAAAGAACCTATAAAATAAAACAAGGTGATATCTTATGCAAAAAACAATGGAAAATTTAGCAAAGGCTTTTATTGGTGAAAGTCAGGCAAGAAATAGATATACATTATATTCTAAAGTTGCAAAAAAAGAGGGGTACGAACAACTGGCTGAAATTTTCCTCATTACTGCAGATAATGAAAGAGAGCATGCTAAGTGGATAATGAAAATGATTCAGGGTTTAAAAGCAGAAAGTGGAGAACCTCTTGAAGAAATTGTAGTTGAATCAGCTGCTGCACCTGTTATCTATGGGACAACTGTTGAAAACCTTAAATCTGCAATTGCAGGAGAACATTACGAAAATTCTGAAATGTATCCTGAATTTGCAAATACCGCTGAAAAAGAAGGGTTTATAGACATAAGCGACAGGTTGTTTGCAATTGGTTATGCAGAAGTACATCATGAAGAAAGATATCGAAAATTTTTAGAACAAATAGAAGCAGGCACCCTTTACAAGAAGGATAAAGACGTAGAATGGACCTGTAGAAAATGTGGGCATGTATATATTGGAACAGAACCTCCAGAAAAATGTCCATCATGTGATCATCCAGCAAAATACTTTGAAATTAAATGTGAACAGTATTAAAAGAGGAATCAAAATGACAGAACAAAATCAGGTTTACAGATGTAATATATGTGGAAATATCGTTGATGTCCTTCATTCAGGTGCAGGAAAACTTGTATGCTGCGGACAGGAAATGCAGTTACTTGAAGAAAAAATCAATGATTCAGGGTCTGAAAAACATGTTCCAGTAGTTGAAAAAACTGATAATGGAGTTAAAGTTAAAATAGGTTCTATTCCCCATCCTATGGAAGAAAATCATTTTATTGAATGGATAGAAATAGCTACAGATGGTAAAATTTATAGAAAAATGCTTAAACCGGGCGATAAACCCGAAGCTGAATTTGAAATTGATTTAGAAAGTATAAATGTAATCAATGCTCGAGAATATTGTAGCATTCATGGATTATGGAAATCAGTTTAGGATTAATGTTTTAACTGATTATTACAGGTACGTAAATATATTTAAGACCTGTAATCTTTTTTTAATTTATTTGCTGAATGATTTGGGCTTGAAACTATCAGCACTGGCGGTCGTGTGTAAACTTGCTGGATCATCATTTAATTTTTGTTTTCTAACTATAACGGGTTTTGTATTTTTAGAAAAATTTGTATGTAAATGCTCTAATTTTGGATAAAATGAAATCAGTGGAGTTAAAATCAATCAGTTTACACTTTAACTATATATGAATTTTGCAAGCTTTCAAAAATCTATGATTTTTGACGTTTGCAAATCGTCGATTTGCAACTGCAAAAAATTTTATTTTCGCACTCCACGAAAATTGAAAATTTTGGTAGGCTTCGGTTTTCGAATATTAAAAATTTTCAATAAAATGGAAAATTTTTATA
>DADN01000152.1:5708-10885 GCA_002509665.1 Methanobacterium sp. UBA8 | reverse complement strand
ATACTTGTAATATTTCTAACAGCGGTAGTAGCTATATCCGGATGTATTCAGTCAGATGCAAGCGGTATAAATGGACTTTCTTCCACAATAAGTAATCATCTTAAAAATGGAGATAATTATTATAATACTGCAGTGACGAATTCAAATAAATATTCTCTTGATACTGCAAGTTCAAACGCTGACAGTGCATTATCTGAATTTAATTCGGCAAAAACTTCGGCTCAAAAGGCTTTAAGTTACGCTCAAAACTCTAAAGATAGTGTATTTACAGAATATGTGCAAAATCTTATGGTAGAAATAGATGCCAGGATTAATGCAACTTCCCAGCTTCAACAGGCTATTACTTACTTTAAACAGAAGGATAGTATAAATGGAAATTCGCATGTAACACTTGCAAATAGCTACATGGACAGATCAATTCAATATCAAACAGAGAATAGTAATTTAGTAAAGCAAAATCCATCTAAATTTAAATAGCACTGCTTATAATCCAAATATTGATTTATTATTTTACATGAATTAATATATTTTAATGAATCTAATATAACATAACAAGCACTGCAATTAAAGGGTATAATTAACCACATTGAAAATTGGGCATAAATGTATTTAAAGTGGAAAGATGAATTAGTAAATAACGATTTAAATTTAATAATTTTTAAAGCTCATGATCACGTGCAAAAATAATTATTGTATGTTAATATATTCTGTTAATTTAAGTTGAATTGGTTTAAAAAAATTCAATTTATTTTAATCGGCAATTCACATTAATGATAGTAACACTTGTACAGTATTATCAAACATGAGCGTTTAAATCATCATTCAAAATTTAAAGATTTCAATTAAGAATTTTTGTTTTTGTGGTTAAGAATATAGGAATTTTTTCTGAACACAAAATTCAGAGAATTTTAAGGTTGAGTATTTGAGGTATTTTATGATTAAAACTTGTTTAGAATGTAAAGGTAAAGGACATAAAGTCTTAAGTTACAAAGTTTGTGAAAGCTGCCATGGAAGCGGCGTAAAAAGTGAAGTAGACGTTAAAAAGCATGTTAAAGGCATTTCAAAAGGGGCAATGGAACGGTTCGATTTAGAAGAAGAACATGAAGTCCCATGTGATGTCTGTAAAGGTAAAGGGGAAGTAGAAGTAACAGAAACATGCGAAGAATGTGGGGGGAAAGGCGAAATTAATGTCTGTAAAAAATGCGGTAAACAGATAGAATCAGGCGATTACTGCAAAGACTGTGAAGTTAAAGAGAAAGTATTTGCATTACATCCTGCATGTGATATAAATGATCTTGAACTTGGTGCTAATTATAAAGGAAAAGTTACACGAGTTGAAGATTGGGGAATATTTGTAAGCCTCTCAAAAAAGGGTTATGGTCTAGTTAGAGGACGAATGTTAGGTCATGATGTTGGTGACGAGGTTATTGTTAAAGTAATTGATATTAAAAAGGCCAAAGGAGAAGTTGACCTTACATTATCAAATATCAAAGGAAAATACGAGCTTGTTAAACTTAGAAAGAATATTGCAAGAACTCCTATTGGTGAAATTACTAAAAAATCTGTTAAAAAATCTGTAAGGATAGTTGGAGAAATAATTCAGATCCAGCAGACTTCTGGGCCGACTATTTTTACAATTTCAGATGAAACTTCCACTACATGGGTAGCAGCATTTGATGAGCCTGGAATAAGGGTATATCCACACATAAATATTGGTGATATTGTGGAAGTACTTGGTGAAGTTTCCATACACGGCGGTAAGATACAGATAGAATCTGAATCCATTGAAAAATTACATGGTAAAGAGTCTGTTGAAGCGAGGAGGCTTATTGATGAGGCAATTGATCAAAAAGCCCTGCCTGAAACAACAGAAATCCTGATTGAAAGTGAAGTTCTGGATAAGCTCAGGGGAAGAATGGCTAACGCTGCAAAAGCAATAAGAAGAGCTATTTTTGACGGTAGATCTATCCTTGTAAGACACCATGCAGATGCAGATGGAATATGTGCAGGGGTTGCAATTGAGAAGGCAGTAATTCCTTTAATAAGGGAAATCAACCCTGGCAGTGATGCAGAATGGCACTTCTTTAAAAGAGCTCCAAGTAAAGCTCCTTTCTATGAAATAGAAGATGTAGTAAAGGACTTATCATTTTCACTGGAAGATATGGAAAGACACGGCCAAAAATTACCTTTAATAGTTCTTCTTGATAATGGATCAACTGAAGAAGATATTGTGGCACTTATAAAAGCTAAGATTTACGATATTGAAATTGTAGTTGTTGACCACCACTATCCCGGCGAAGTAGAAAATGAAAGAGTAGCTGTGGATGATTACGTGGATGTACACGTGAATCCTTATCTTGTCGGTGGTAACTCCGAGATAACAGCTGGAGCACTTGCATATGAAGTGGCAAAGATGATAAATCCTGAGGTTAAAGAAAATTTAATGCATTTACCTGGAATTGCTGCAGTTGGAGACCATGCAAGCTCAGAAGAAGCTCAAAAGTACATAGAACTTGCTGGAGAAAAAGGTTACACAAGGGAAGATCTGGATAAAATTGCAACATGTGTGGACTTTGAAGCATTTTATCTGAGGTTCATGAACGGTAGAGGTATTATAGATACAATTCTTGGCCTTGGAAACTATGATAAACATGTTAAACTTATTGAGGCGCTTTACAACGAATCTCAAAAGAGAGTTAAAAATCAGCTCCGGGCTGCACTTCCAAATCTTAAAACCCAAAAACTCCCTAATGGGGTAATATTTAGTGTTTTAGATGTTGAGAAGTATGCCCATAAATTCACATATCCTGCCCCGGGTAAAACTACAGGTTATGTGCATGATACAATGGTTAAGAAGTATGGAGAAGAAACTCCAATTATAACTCTTTCATTCGGCCCTGATTTTGGAGTCATAAGGGCAACAGATGCTGTAAATGAAAAATTTGGATTTAATTTAAATACAATTGTTACAAAACTTGCAGAAGGAATTCCTGAAGCCGGAATAGACGGCGGCGGCCACGAATGTGCTGGATCGCTCAAGTATGTTGAGGGATTATCTAAAAAAGTGCTTGGAGCATTTGCAGAAGAAGTTGCTGACCTCGGCAAATAAATTCTCTAAAAGAAACTTTTATTTTTTTAGTTTCTCTTTATTCACTATTTTTTAATTCAATACAGGTTTCACAGTATTCATCACCGTTACACATTGCTTTGGTAAATCTTTTTTTATATTTTGGATTTAAATTACTAACAAATGTTTCATGATAAGCATTACAGTTTTCAAAAAGAGTTTTACTCTCTAAACCTATCTCTTTGGCCCTATTTAGGAAGGGACAGCTTATTATTTGACTTTTTGCATGATCTCCAACTGCATAAACTATTTTATATTTTATTTCTGGCCCGTAAAGAATTTCTGAGATTAATTCATTGGTTTTCTCAATTTCTGCTGCTGTTTTAACTGGAAGTCCTAAATATTTTGATAGTATACTTGCATTTTTTCCATCCTGAATCCAGGATATGTAATTAATAGTATCCATTAATGGTTGAATTTTTATGTAATCTGGGCCTAAAATATCTTTATATACTTTTTCATGGGTTAATAGTAGTGAACTTGCAGATTGGGCGGCAATTTTCCATCTTAATTCTACGGGAAAATTATCAATATTGATCAAGGTTTCATCCCCCTTTAATATGGTAAGTAATATTATTATGTTATTTAATATTAATTTATTTTCCGAATTGGCTGACAGAACAAAATGAATATGAAAATTAAAAATTATTATAAATAAAATTTTAGCTTGCCATTACTTGAATAGAGTACATTATTTGCGCATCGATATATAACTCTAAAAGTCTTGATTTTGCCGAGGTAATGTTTAAAAGTTGTAAGACTGTTTTAAATCCTATTTTCTCAATTGGCGCTGATTGCACTATTAAAATAATTAAAACAATAAAAATAAAATATAACTTAACTAAAATTGGCCTTAAATGTTAATATATTAAATTAAATTTTAGCTTAAACAAAATCATACTCTGATTAAATGAAATTCGATGGAGTTGATCTGAATTATTAGGATTCTACCAGATATTTGTATTCTAATCTCCCATATACTCTCAAGAGTCGTAGAACTGGACTTTTTAAACGGCTTTGAAATATTAATTCCTGATTTTGTTGAAGAAATAGTTTTAGTTTTATGTGAAGGGAAGTTAAAGGCAGGGTTTTACAATGAAATGGATAAATTAAAGGAATTAGAAGCTGAAAGAAAAATAGATATCATTTATTGTAGTTATGGAATAGATTTGCCTGAAAATAAAAATAAGCTTATAAATACTGAAGATGATATGATTCTAGAAGTTGCAGTTGTAACAGAATCAATTCTCTTTACTGCAGATAAAGGTTTAAGGGATAAAGCTGTTTCAATTAAACAGCCTGTTATTTATATCCCTCCTAAGTTTCAAAAAGGAATTAAAAAGCTTGTTGATGAATTATAATTTTAAAAGGTTCAATTTTTTACTATTTATTTAGATCTATGTCTAAAACTTGGAGCCAGTGTATAATTGAGCTGAACAACAATTATCATTGCAATGCTTAGGTAGGTACTGATAAAGCATAAAAGTGCTGCCACTGCATAAAAAATCTGTGCAGTGATTACCCTGTTTCGAATTGATTTATCTATTTCTTTAAAATCAGGAATATTCTGTGTAATAAAACCCATTTTGCATGCGTAATGCCAGTGGGCATATGTGATTATGCCAAAAATTAACAGGTTAAGCCAGTAAACACCTATAGCAAGTTTAAATGTGATATATTCCCCAAGAAGAGCGGTTGAAAAAGGTATTAAAACAATTACCATAAGGAGAAAAATAGATAACCAGTTTAAATGCCGATCGCTTTCAGTGATAAAAGTATACTGCAAAGAGTGACCTGTCCAGAAAATGCCTAAGGTCATAAAACTCATAAAATAAATCAGCAACTTGGGTGAAAGTGATAATAATAGGAGCCAGAGATCCCATTCGGTGTGAACTGTCCCTAAGATAGGAATACTGAGTTCAAGCACTAGAATAGTCATTGCAATGGAGAATACGCCGTCTGCAAGGGCTTTTGTCCGCTGTAAGTCATGTCCTGCAAAAACGTTGTAGTCATCTCTCAACTGGGGCATTTTATTTCTCCAAAATTAAAA
>DADN01000152.1:0-5649 GCA_002509665.1 Methanobacterium sp. UBA8 | reverse complement strand
CTTTTAGCATCAAAGCTTGAATATAATAAATGGCCATCTTTATCATAAAAATTGACGGTTATAGAAACATATCTCAGTTTGTACTGCCCTGTATTTTGTGCCTGACCATTGATCATATATTTATCTGGCTCTGTTTTTACCATCTGTTCATTTAAAATTTTTATATTATCCTGGGGGTCAATTGTCTGTGCAGCATTGTCATAAGCACTGCTTTTGGTAAAATAACTGTTCACGTTAACCAAACTCAAAGCACCAGCTAAAGTAAGAACGATTAATGCGAATGATGCAATGTATATAACATTTCCCACACATATCCGACCTTCAATACTCGTAATTTTACTAAGAAAAGTATTATTAATTATATGATCGGTATTATTTAACAATTTCTAAAAATGAACTTTAATGAAATATTTCTGTTTTTTAAGAGTGGTTAAAAGGTTGTTTTACATAAAAATAACAAAAATTGCACGAAATAAAAAAAGTGCTGCTGAAATAATATTGTAGATAAATCAAAAAAAGTAGATATTGTGGCATTAATTATAAAAAAGAGGGTAAATATGCTGCAAAAATAGTTTTGGAGGATAGCTAGATTTGATATGATAAATAAAAAATTTAGTATTTAATGTTTAAGATGAATCTTTTTTCATCTCATTGTAAAAATCACACAGGTCATTAATCGGACACTCTTCATGCTTAGGGCCAATCGGCCTGCAGATATCCTGCCCAAACCTGACAAAACTCTCGTTTAAATCAAGCCAGTAATCTTCAGGGA
Organism: Methanobacterium sp. UBA8; assembly: GCA_002509665.1. GTDB lineage: Archaea > Methanobacteriota > Methanobacteria > Methanobacteriales > Methanobacteriaceae > Methanobacterium_D. The sequence continues at coordinate 4,877 of DADN01000152.1, read as the reverse complement.
CAATTTTTGTAAGTTCAAGCTCAGTTTCATCGGGGGATTTTGTCTCTACAAGTCCTAATCTGTTTGATATTCGATGCACGTGTACATCTACTGGAATTGCGTTTAGTCTAAACCCATAAACCAGAACACAGTTTGCTGTTTTCCTTCCAACCCCTGGAAGTGCCAGGAGTTCATTTATATCATCAGGGACGACATCATTGTAATCTTCATGGATTATCCTGGAAACTTCTTTTACCCTTTTTGCTTTCACCCTGAAAAAGCCAGCTTTTTTGATTAATACTTCTATTTCTTCAATTGGGGCATTTGCAATTTGCTCTGGTGTTTTGTATACTGCAAAGAGAGTAGCTGCTGCTTCATCTGTGTTTTCATCCCTGGTTCGCTGGGATAAAATTGTTGTAATCAGTACCCTAAATGGATTTGGATTTCCTATAGGTTTCTTAACGTATTTATGGAGCCTGTCCATTATTATTTTGATTTTCTTTTGAGTTTGAATTTTAATCACCTTGTTTCCATTTCTTATGGATAGCAGGGCAGAGTGTGTAGTAGCCGCAAAAATTGCATTTCCAGTTGTTTGCTTCCCCAACAGATGCAGGCTCCCTTTTTCCAGACCAGTATTCAAGTGCCCATTCCATCCCGCGGGTAAAAAATCTTTCATCAAACCTGTATTTTTCTCTGTGGACTTCTGTAAGTGTCTTTTGGTTTATATAAATGATTTCAATAGTCTTAGATAGTTCAGGAAGCTCCTTAAATTTAGCCATAACTTCATTTATAAGTTTTCCAACCCCAAGTAGAGTGCCAATTTCATTTTGCTTATTTTCAGGAATTTCAAGGCTTTCCATATACTCTTCACTTAAAATAATTTCATTAAAATCGGGTTCAATTAAGTCAACGCCGTAAGCAGACCAGAAATCTCCCATTTCAGTCTTTCCATTTATCATGGCGTTGAGCACATACCAGTAAATCATGCCCTGCATTTTATCTTTAATTATCTGCTGGGATGATGGAGGGTTCTGGCTTTTTCTAGTCTTCATCTCAATTATTTGAGTTCTTTTGCACGTTTTTAGACCTTCAACTTCTTCTACAAGTTTAATCTCATCAATAATGCCTTTTATAAGTGCACTTTTAAATTTAGATAAAATAGGTAGTTCTCGGGTTAAACCTTCTTTCTGGTATAAATCAAGTTCTACATTCATATTATGAACGTTAGAATGAAGTTTATCGGCAGGAGTTTTAATTTCAACTACTATTTCTTCTAAAACTTCAAGAAATCTGTTTTTATGGATTTCACTGCCTTTTTCTTTCTCTGGTGTTTGAACTTCACCGTACTGACGCCTCAAATCAACTGCCATTTCACACCAGAACTGGCTTGCAATTGTTGATGGGCCTAAAATAATGGAGGACATATTATCAATAAAAGAAAATTAAAGTTATTAAGGTTTTATACTAATTTTAAGAGAACTTCTAATCCCTCTTGGATTCCTTTCCCTGTTGTTGCAGTGGTTGGAATTAGCGGAATATTGGGTTTTATATATTTAGATTCAAGATCTCCAGGAGCAATATCCTGTTTATTTACAAAAACTACATATGGAATGTTCCCACCGTTTAGTGTTTCCAGTATTCTGATATCCATATCTGTAACGCCTACAGAATTATCAACTACTACAATTGCACCGCTTAAATTAGTAGTTAATATTTCCCGCATGAACTTGAATCTCTCTTGGCCGGGGGTGCCGAAAATATGGACTTTTTCACCATTAATAATGGTATTTCCGTAATCAAGTGAAACTGTCGTACCGTTGCATTCTATTTTGGTTACTTTTTCTTCTCTTCTGTTTAAAAGAGTTTCTATAACAGTTGTTTTTCCTGAATCCGCTGACCCAAGGATTACGATTTTGGTTACTTTTTTTCTTGTCATGTCCATTTGATGTCCCCTTTTTGTAATACTATATTTTCAGTAATTAAATAGCTTACCATGTAGTTAAAGCACTAAACAGATATAGGCTCTTTTATGGGAAAAATCTTTTGTAACTAAATAGTGTACATTGTAGTTAAATCACTAAACAAGATTTAGTTACTTACTTGATAAATATTACTGTGCTCTGTTTCGTTCTATATTACATCCCAGTTCTTTCATAGCTTCAGGGAAATTAGGGAAAGATACATCATAAACTGAGGCATTTTCTATCCTTACACCCCCAGTTTTAAATCCAACAAGTGAAAGTGCCATTACAAGTCGGTGATCTCCATGAGATTTTACAATTCCTCCTTTAGCTCCGCCTTCAATTGTAAGTCCATCCTTTTTTTCTTTAACATTTACTCCGAGCTTTGAAAGCTCAAGAGCACATGTATGAATCCTGTCAGTTTCCTTAAAACGGGCATGTTCCACATTTCCAATATCTGTAACACCTTTTGATATAGCCCCAAGTGCTGCAACGGTAGGTAATAGATCTGGCGCATTTTCCAGGTTCACCTGTGTGCCGTGAAGTTCGCCGTGTCCAGTTATGTTCACTTCATCTTTTTTAACTTTAACTTCAGCACCCATGTCCCTTACAATATCTAATATTTGTTTATCGCCCTGTTTTGAGTCTTTAAAAATATTTTTTACTGTAACTTCACCGTTAAGTGCTGCAGCGGCTCCTATTATGTAAGAAACTGAAGAATAGTCTCCTTCCACTGTATAATCTCTGCCTTTATAGGTTTGTGGGTCTATATGGAACGAAACGTTTTCTCTGTTATAATCCAAAATAACCCCAAATTTTTTCATAATATCAGTTGTCATATCCACATATGGTTTGGAGATGAAATCTCCCATCACGCCCACATCAACAGAATTTTGGGCATAGGGAGATGCAATAAGGAGAGAAGAAATAAACTGAGAGCTTACACCCCCTTTTATACTTGTTTTTCCTCCTTTAAACCCTCCTTTGATGCATATTGGGGGCTTTCCATTTCCTCGAGATGAAAAAGCAGTAACTCCCAAATTCTTAAGAGCATCTAGCAAATCTTGCATAGGTCTAGTTCTAAGTGAACTGTCACCGGTTAAAACAGTATAATTAGGAGCAAGACCCGAGACGCTAGTCATTATTCTAAGTGTTGTCCCTGAATTTTTAAGGTCTACAACATCCTCTGGTGTTTTTAAGACCCCTCCCGTACCATTAACGATGCATCTGTCATCTTCCTTTTTAATGTCACATCCAAGTGCCCTGCACGCATTTAAAGATGCAAGCGTGTCTTCAGAGTATAATGGGTCATGGAGCGTAGATTTCCCATCTGCAAGTGATGAGATTATAATAGCCCTGTGGGTGTAACTTTTGGAAGGAGGAGCTTTAATAACTCCTTCAATTTTATCTGTTTTTTGAATTTCGAGTTCCATTGAATCACACAAATCTTTTGGGCGTGATTTAAACTATTATCTCAAGGATAACATCTAAATTGGCCGCGTGAATTACTTCTACTTTTTCTCCAGTCTTACCAACTGCCACTTTCTTGGCTTCAATATGGTCCCATGTCAATTTGTTGCCTTCGATTGTGATTTCTCCTTCATCATCAAGAGCTGCCACAATTTCATCCATATCTTCAGACTGCAAATACTTTACAATCTTGGGGGCGTCTCCTTTAAATTCTGGGCCTATTTTTGCCATGACTGGGGTAATTTCAACCACTTTTTCTTTGATATCTGGTTTCCCTGTCATTACACCTAAACTTTCTACTCTCATGGTACCTTTTATATCTTCGTCCAGGTTTCCTATCTGGCTGATTAAAGCAGAATCTGGAGTGTATATGTTTAGAGTTTTGATTTTTGCATTTAAAGGCATTTTCTTGGATGCCTTGAATCTCCTGATTTCTCCTATAAGTTCCACTCCGATTTTTCCAGTTTCCTCTGCCGCATCGTCAATTAATTCAAAGCTTACATCTGGCCACAGAGTTTTGTGAATGCTTATGCCAGTATCAGAAACGTACTGGTAAATTTCATCTGCAAAGTGAGGAGTCAGCGGAGCCAGCATAATTAATGATGTTGATATAACCGTTTGAAGTGTATACTGGGCAGCTTCTTTTGACATGCTGAGTTCTCGAGAATCATTGTAAAGCCTGTATTTTACAGCTTCAATGTATTCATCACAGAAATCATGCCAGATAAAGGCCTGAATACTGTTTACGACATTAGCAAAATTATATGACTCTATTGAACCAGCTACATCAGCAAGCAACCTGTTTAATTTTGATAATATCCATTTGTCCATAGGATCTAAATTCTTCTGGATTTCTTCTTCACTTACGCTCAGTTTAAAGTCCTGTATGTGCATATTTATAAATCTAAATGCATTCCAGAATTTTCTAAGGAATTTATATCCGTATTTTACATCTTTCCATGCAAAAGGAACATCAGAACCTGGGACACTGTTTGTAGCCCACAGCCTGAGTGCGTCTGCACCGTAATCTTCCAGTACTTCTTCTGGCGATATGGTGTTGCCCCTTGATTTACTCATTTTATGGCCGTCTTCNNCTTCACCAGATACCATTCCGTTTACAACTATTTCACCAAATGGTTTTTCCCCTGTAAGTGCTTTACACCGGAGTATTGTGTAAAATGCCCATGTCCTTATGATATCGTGCCCCTGCGGCCTGAGCGATGCAGGGTAATATTTTTTAAAGTCCTCATCAGGCCAGCCTGTAATGGAAAGAGGGCTTATTGAACTGTCCATCCATGTATCAAGTACATCTGTTTCTCCGATGAATTCATCGTTGCCGCACTCACATTTTTCTTCTAGTTTATCCTGTGTTGGATCTACTGGGAGCATATCTGGAGTTGCAAGGTGTACTTTTCCACACTTGCTGCAGTACCACACTGGAACAGGAGTTGCAAATATCCTTTGACG
>DADN01000226.1:9100-22793 GCA_002509665.1 Methanobacterium sp. UBA8 | reverse complement strand
TAGATTACAAAAGCATGGTACAGCAATTAAATCCGAATCATTAAGAAATGTTAAAGGATTATGTAGACTTAGCAGGTATAATTTTAGTTATAGGGAAGTAACTGATGCTCCAATTATTATAGGAGATTATCCTGGAGTTAGCAGACATAAATCTGGAAGATGGGCTATTGCATTTAGTATTAACAAAAAACAACGTAAATTTGGTTCTTTTTTATTAAAAGAAGATGCTATTTTTGAATGTAAACGATTAAGGAAAGAATATGGCGTAATGTTGCCATAATGTTTATTTTTTTATATCAAAATCAGGATAACATCAATTATCACAAATAGTAATATAGAATCATTAACAAATAATACTACAGTACGGATCGGTTGGTGATTATATGCTGGATTTGGGGATAAAAAAAAGTGGTAAAGATAGAACTGAAAATTATGCTGTTAAATATTTAAATGAATTAGTGCCTCAAGAAGAAATTTCCGGTGAAATTTATGTTGGAGATATAAAGAAAAGGGAAGTTAAAAAGAAAGAAATAGATGAGTTCTATGTGATAATAACGGATCATGATACGCAGGTGAAATGGATTTGCGGGTTTATAACTTCTTATTATCCTGAAAGCGGTACTATTTACGGCGAAAGGGGAGGAAGAGTTTACACATTCATTGACAGTTTAAATCATATTGTTAATAAAACAATGAAAAATTCTCAGGATAGTTATTCAGTTGACTTTGAGACATTTAGAAGATCTATCAACGATAATATCTCTCGAGTTACAGTTAAGGCCGTTGCACCATCAAGTCCAAGTGCTAAAGCAGCTAATTTAGAAGTTATCAGCGTTCAACTTAAAGATAATCCAGAGACACAAAGAGCATCCAGTCTCATGGATATTACAGATGAATATCCTCAGCTTAGAATGGCAGTTACTAACATTATAGATAGAAAAGAAAAAGTTACTCCTGAAAGTATTGCTGCTGAATTGAAATCTTTATTTGATAACAATTACATTAAAGAAAGAGAATATACTCATGGCTTAAAAGAGCTTGATAAAATGAAAAAAGGGGGATAGAACAAAAAATTTCATTTTTATCATTAAATTTAAGTTTATTAATGCGTTTATTTTTATAAAAACTAAAAATTTTATCATGTTTTATTTTTCATATAATTTTACACCATTTAAACATATTTGATTCAGTAATAAATTAATTTAATTGGTATAAAAACTTAAATACTGTATAATAGAATTTAATTGTAATTTAAACGGTTATAAAATATACTAATCTAGTATTGTAGCTTTAAGCCCATTAATATTAATTTAAAATACTGCTTCTTTGAAGTACTGAGTTATGAATCTTATATGATAAAAAATAATAACTAAAAAAAACAAATTGTTCTCTACAAATTGATACATTTGGTTAATTTCTTAGATAATGAGTAGTTCATTATTTTAAATGTCAAATATGAATTAAATGATAAAATCATATTTATTGATTTAATTAAATGATGATTATTATTTAGTTTGAAGGGGAAAATTATGTCTAAGGAAATTCTAAAGCTTTATGGAAAAGTTAGAGATGATTTAAAGTTCCTTACAGCTTCTGATGTTAGAACTAGGATTATTATAACTTTAAACAGCGGATTAAAAAGTTTACGTGACCTTAAAGACGAGACAAATTTGAGTTCAGCAACAATTTTGCATGGAATGAACCAGCTCGATGAGAAAAATTTTATACTTAAACAATCAGGAGGCTATTCTCTCTCCCAAACAGGGAAAATAGTTGCAATTCAATTGATAAGCCTCATAAAGGCTTCTACGTCCCTTGGAGAGCTTGAAAAAATATTTTTAAGACATGAAATAGATGCTATCCCTGAATATCTGCTTGAAAGTATTGGTAGTTTAAAAAACTCGAAGGTAGTTGAATCTACGCCTACAGATGTCATGAAGCCTCATACAGTTTACGCTGAACTTTTATCAACGGCTAAGGAGATTAATTACATATCTTCTGTCCTTCTCCCTCAAAAAATAGAGATGTTTGAGGATTTACTGGAAAGCAGTTCCCTTCAGCTTATGGTAACCCCAGAAATACTGGATAAATGGATTGAAATAAAGGGCAGAGAAAACTTGAAAAAAGCAACTGAAGAAAAAGATTTTAAGATATGGGAGATAGATGATGCAAGAATGTCTTTTACAGTAACAGATAAATTTATTGCACTAGGCTTGTTTTCAACTGATGGAATATATGACCTTCATAAATATTTAATAGATGAAGACGATGAAGCAATTGAATGGGGTAATCGGCTGTTTGAACATTATTTAAAGAAATCTAAAGAGGTTAAACTGTAGTTTAATCCAATGTGTTAAAATCAAATCATTGGAGTGTATTAGTAAGATGAAAACTCGGATTTTGGTAATAGAGGATAATTTTAGAGATGTCCGGCTGATACAGGAAATGCTTAAGGAAATTCCTTCATTTAGTTTTGAGTTTAAACATGTAGAACGTTTGGATGAAGGACTTAAATGCGTTGAAAACGATAAATTTGATGTATTACTGCTTGATCTCAATCTACCTGATTCTTCTGGGATTGAAACGTTTATCAAAGCATATAAAAGTGCACCATACTTACCTATTGTAATATTGAGCGGTGCGGCTGATGAAGAAGCTGCAGTAGATTCAGTACATGAAGGTGCTCAGGATTATCTGATGAAAGGGGAGGTCGATGGTAAATTGCTGGCACGTTCTATATTTTATGCTATTGAACGTAAACAGATTGAAGAAGAGCTGGTAAAACACAGGGATCATCTAGAAGAGCTGGTTGAGAAGCGCACTCTTGGACTAAAAGAAGCGAATAAACAGCTTAGAATAGAAATAAATGAACGTAAACGTGCAGAAGAGGAAATTATGGCATCTCTCGAGGAAAAGAAGATACTTCTCGACGAAATTCAAAGTAGAATTCAGAATAGTCTGCAGACGATTATAAGCATAATAGACAGTGAATATCTTCAAAATGGATGTAAAAATTCCAATGAATTCAATCAGGAAATTGAGAATCGTGCAAAAGCAGTTGAATTAATTAATGAAAAGCTTTGTCAGTCAGAAGATTTTGCAATGATTGATTTTGCAGAATATATTAGGGATCTCACAGATTATTTATTTGATTTTTATGGGATCAATTCTAATTTAATCCGTCTTGAAATGGATATTGAAGGTATACCTCTTGATATTGACGTTGCAATTCCTTGTGGTCTTATTATTAATGAGCTTGTTACAAATTCGCTTAAGCATGCATTTAAATCTGAAATTAAAGGAAAAGTACAGATTAAATTCCACTCCGACGATAAAACGTGGTTAACAGTGTCTGACAATGGTATTGGTTTTCCTGAAAGTTTTAAACTTGAGCATGCAGAAACTTCTGGTTTAAGACTTGTAAATAAATTGGTAAAACAGCTTAATGGAAAAATTGAGCTTAATATCAATGGCGGAACTGAATTTAAAATTATTTTTTAAACTTTTTAAACTTTTTAAAATTTATTTAAAACTTTATAGTTGCCATTATTTTTAAATATTAATATTAAATTTTTAAGCTTATCTTTCTTGAAAAACCACAACTTAAAGAAAAATATATTAAGAATTGTTAATAAAAATATAGTATAAATTAATACTAAGATAAAGGGGGTGAAAATTGTGATAGTTAGTTGGAGAGCAGTAATTATAGGGGCTATTATAGCCATAGTACTTGCAATAATTTTCGGAATGGTTTCTCTCATTTATGGTCCAATGATAGCAGTGTTGATAGCAGGTATAGTAGTAGGATACATGGTTAATACAGATATGGTAACAGGAGCAGTACACGGTGCAATAGCAGGCCTTGTTGGTGGAATAATAGCACTAATCTTAGGATTACTAATTNNAGTAATAGGTGCAGCTCTAATAATTGCATGGATAATTGACATTATTGTAGGTGCAATTGGAGGTATTATAGGTTCTGCAGTGACTGGAAGAAGAGTTTAACTAAAAAATTTATTTTATTTCTCTTTTTTTTCAATTTTAATAAATTCTCAGATTTAACTATCATTTTTATATAATAAAAGTTCATATTACACTTATCTGGAATCATTAGAGGAATTAACATGGTAAACTGGAAGGCAGTAATTATTGGTTTCATCCTTACAATTATTTTCACTTCAATTTTAAATCTAATTATTGGAAGTTTTGGCTCATATATTGGCGTTATAATAGCAGGTGTAATTGTAGGATATATGGTTAATTATAATTGGATAAATGGAGCTATCAATGGAGGATTAATTGGAATTCTTGGGGGTATAGTTGCCTTAATCATTATATTAATCGTGGGCGGAGGGCCATATATAATGGAATCATTTGGTGCTCTATTATTAGTTGCAATAATTGCTGATGCAATTTTAGGTGCAATTGGAGGAGCTTTTGGAGCATTAATAGCAAAATAGTTTAATTTAGGAGTTTTTATTTTTTAAATTGATTGATCAATTAATAAAAAAAAATTAGAATTTGGCTCGCTATTTAACTAATTAAGGAATGATTTAAGTATTTAAGAAGATTATACAATAATGTTATAGATTAAGCATACAGGGAAGTAAAAAAATGGTCAACTGGAGAACTGTAATTATTGGTTTCATTTTAGCGGTAGTATTATCTGAATTTCTGGGATTCATTGGATTAACCATTGGGGCAGCTTTTGGATCAAATGGAGGCAATACTGGACAAATTATTGGATATCTTTTAGCAACCATATATGTTGGTTACAGTATTGATGGAAATTACATAAATGGCGCAATTTATGGTGCAATCATAGGCTTTATTGGGGGATTAGTATCTATAATTCTTGTAGGGGCTATTTATGGAACTTTTGTAGTAACTGGTGGTTCAATAATGGCTTTAGTGATGGAATCAATACTCTATGGTATTATAGGGGCAGTTGGGGGTATTATTGGATTTATTGTTAGGGTATACTTTCAACCAGCAGAAGAACCTGCAATGTAATGTTTATAAAAATATTGGTTAAAACCATATAATTCTCTTTTTTGAAGCTTTTATTACTTTATTTTTAATATTAAATTCATATAAATGTAATTATGCCTTATATGTCATTTAGAATCTATAAATAACATATTTAAGAGATTCCATGGGTAAATATGGTCTATTTGTATATAATATATAAAAATATTTGTTTTTATATATCTTGAGATGCTTAATGATTCATTCGGTGTTTAATGTACATTAAAAATTAGAAAGAAAAATATATTAGGTAATATAAGTATACCAAAGCATAACTAATTTGAAAGGGGGTGAAAAGATGGCTGAAATAAAATGGAAAACAGTAATAATAGGTTTCGTTTTAGCAATAATATTATCTATGATTCTTGGAGTAATAATTGGATCATGGGGTGGATACATAGGATATCTTTTAGCAACTATATACGTAGGTTACGCCGTTGGAGGAGATTACATGAACGGTGCGATTCATGGTGCACTTGTGGGCGTCATTGGAGGAATAATTGCTGGCATTTTAGCGGTAATAGGATTGGGTGTCGTACTTGGAGCAGCAGGGGCAGTAGTAGGGCTAGTACTTGTGATAGTAGCAATTATTATTGACATAATCATTGGAGCAATAGGCGGTGCTATAGGAGTCTTTATAAACGGATCAAGTGCATCAGAAGGATCTGCATCTTAACGCTGATTACAAAATACATTGATCACAATAATCATAATTCTTTTTTTATTTTACATTTTTTAACCTGTATACATTAAACGATGTTCATTTAAAATAACTTAATGCAGATATATTAAATATTTTAGCAAATTATAACCATGATTTTAGCATTTAAGCTAATTTAAACATTATTTTGCATTTAATTTATCTTAGAAGTATTTAAGAAAATTAAAGTGTCAATTTTTAAAAGACTATTCAAAAAGTTTCGTTTTTTAAGAGATTTAAAAATAAAAGGAAAATATATTAATATTTAAACGTAGATAAATTGATAATGGGTGAGATAATGGTTGAAATAAAATCAACACCCATAATAACTGGTATGATCTTAGCAATAATACTGGCAACGCTCTTTAAAATGGTAGCAGGATCATGGGGCGAATATGCAGGCTTACTTTTAGCAACGATATATGTAGGTTTTTCTATTAGTGGAAACTATACAAATGGCACAATTCACGGTGCACTAGTGGGTACTATGGGGGCAGCAATAGCCGGAATTCTTTCTATTATGGGTTTTAAAGCAGTACTGGGAATAGTAGAAGCAGTGATTGGGCTGGATATACTCATTTTAATTATTGTCTGGACAATTGTTGGAGCTATTGGTGGAACGATAGGAGTCATTATAAAGGAATTAGGGACCTCCAAAGAAAAACCTGTAACTTAATTAATGTAGGGTAACTATTTCATTAAATCTAAAAATATCTTATTTTTTATTTTAATAATTTAAAGGAAATAAAATGATTTTAAACTTGAAGACTTTCTTTATTGGGTTTATAGTTACATTGATACTGTATACTGCAGGTGCTTCACTTGGACATATCAGTATTTTAAAGGGGATACTATACTTATTGGCACCAATAATCGGCGGTTTCTTGGTTGTATATATAAATAATGTGAATTACAGGGATAATATTATAAATGGGGTTATTTCAACTGGTTTAGCCGGATTTACAGCTACATTTATAATCACAGGATTAATAGAACCGATTTTCGTTTCTGGCGGATATTTAGAAATGTTAATTATTATTGTAGTTATTCACGCTATTATGGCATTTGTAATTGGTGCAGCACTGGGATTAATTGGAATAATGGTGGGAATATTAGTTAAAGGGCAGGGTTTTAAAAATAAAGACTTGAATTAGTTAGATTAAGCTATTTGTAGTATAATTTACATTATTTTTTGAAATTTATCATTAAATACATGGATTGTCCTATAGCAAAATAAGTATTTTATGGATTAGGGACATAATGTATAATGACTCAAGATTGAGGTGATAAAATGACTGAATGGACAGCTGTTGGAATAGGTGGAGTAGTAACCGCTGGTTTAACTATTGTTCTTGCCCTTGTGTTTTTCCCATTATTCTTTTTAGGGCCAATAGTCGGTGGTTTTTTAGCAGTATATTTAATGAAAGATGAATTTGAAAGTGGTATAATAAATGGTGCTTTAGCTGGAGTTATTGGTGGTTTAATAATTGGAATTCTCTCATTATTTGGTATTGGGATAATAGCTGCCGTAATAGCAGTTTTAGCAGCACAAATAGGACTTGCAGTAGGAGCACTGGGAATTTTAATTGTAATCTTCTTTACAATACTTGCAGTGTTCATATGTGGAATTCTTTCTGCTATTGGCGGAGCTATAGGAGAATATGTCCAATCTGCAGGTAGAAGAGGATATGAAAATTATTAAAGAATGAGTTTTAACTTTAAATTCATTCTTACTTTTTAAATTGAGTATAGGCTGGTTTTAAGAAAAATAAAGATTCAAATTTAATTAATTTATTTTTATAATGCATGAATCGGCATCAACTTCAACAATATTTCCTTCTTTTAAAATATTTAAAATATCAGCGTCAGGCTGATCTACCATGGGTATTCCTGCCATTATTGCCCCCGTTGCAATTATAGGTTCAGCTTTTAATGATATTATGGCACTGGGTGCGGTTTTATTTTTTGCCATCTGGAATATGACATACGACCCTACTGTGGATCCTTTTCCAGATGGAATTACAAGAATTTTACCACTTATTTTTTTACCGTACAGTTCATGGTGCGAATCAATTATAATTCCTGTTTTTGGATCTACTCCACCTAAAAAACTTAAAGAATCCTTTGTAACTATAACTTCACCTTTTGCATGTCCTTTAGAGATTTTTCTACACTTTATAATCTGTTTTTGCATAAAATCACGTTTTAATTAATAAAATAATTATATAAATCAATTTAGGGTTTTCAGTTAAAGATATCTAATATTTAATCAAACAAAATTATCTAGTATTTTATCTGTTTTATAGATAACTTCTGATTGACACACTTAAATCAACGATTTTAAGAGATATAATTCGTAATCAATAAGATTCAAATCAGTAGTACATTAAAAGAAAAGATAAAAAAAAATTTAAAATATTGCNNAAGATAAAAAAAATTTAAAATATTGATTTTATTGGAGTTCTAATTTGATTCCACCAATTCTTGGCCTTAAGAAGTTGTATATAATTGCCATAATTGCGTATACTATAAATACACCAACAAGGAATCCGATTGTAAATCCGGCTAGGAACATAGCACCTACAATAACAGATCCATATGCAGCACTGATTATAATGGCAATTATTCCAATTATAATTCCACATATGGCTGCAATAACTGCACTTATTAATGCCAACTGTACTGGTGCAACTGACACTATCTCATACATATTGTCTGCGTTTACTGCAAATTCAAGCTTGATCCCACCAATTCTTGGTGCTACTAAGTTGTATAATGTAGCTAATATTGCATTTACTATAAATATGATTATAAATGCTGCTATTGGCAGTATTATGATGGATAGGATAGATCCTATAACTCCAAAGGTTCCAAATGCAGATATACTTCCTGCAGGGATAGTTGTTCCGTTTAATGGCAGTGAACTCATTATTTGTGACACTACAGGTATGTAAGCCGCAACTAATGGCATAACAATTAATGCAATTATCAATACAAAAACTGCAGATATCGTAGAAGTTATTAGCGCAAATGGTACCACTGGAATTGATTTTATTTCACTAAGATTTTCAAGCCCAAGCTTGATTCCACCAAGTTTAGGGACCAATAAATTGTAAATCAATGCAAATAAAAAGGACTGAAGAACACCTAGAATAAAGCTGATCACTGGTGATGAGACAATTGATGCAATGTAAAACCAAAGTGCAGCTGAGTTAGCTGGAGTTGGAGAAATTGCAAAGGGTATTAATCCTAAAATTAATGTAAATATTGCATATATGAAAGCCCATACTGCAGAAACTGATGATGTCATTAATGTGTAGGGAACGATTTCAATTGATTTAATTTCTTTAATGTCGACCATACTTTTACCTCCTTTTGACTATTCTAATTTGTAATTAGGCAGTGACTTATATAACCTTTTCTCATATTATGAAATCTTTTAATTAAACTGTATAATTAATATTTAATTAAAAAAATCTGTCAAAAGTTATATCAAGATTAAAATAGGTTAATATGAAATGTAAATTATCAAAAAATAGAAAAAAAGTAGGGTTAATTTATTCAAGTTCCAGTTTAACTGCACCAATTCTTGGAGCTAATGCATTGTAGAATATTGTTATCAGTGCGGTTCCTATGAAATACATTATGAAATAACCAACTATGGATGCTATTAGTGCTCCAACTCCGCCGGCTACGTTTCCATTTGCACTTAATGAGACAAGGTCTCCAAGTCCTCTGAGAAGCCCAAATATAGTGAAAACGATTGCTACAGCCAGTGATGCTGGCACAACAGGTATAGAAGTTAGATTTTTCAATGTTCCAGTAACTGCATCAAAGTTTAACTGTATTTTAGAAACTTTTGTAGCTATGTAGTTGTAGAATATTGCTGCCAGTGCATTAACAATAAATCCTCCTATAAATGCTATTATTGGCAGTCCAATAATCAGGATTACTGCTAAAAATACTCCTCCTGCAGCCACAGCCTGGCCGGTTGGAATTGTGGCATTTGTAGCATTTGTGGCGTTGGCAATAGCCTGGGATACAACTGGAATGGAGCTGCTTAAAGCTGTAATTACTGGTGCAACTGCAGCTGCTAAAAATACTCCGATAATGAATGCCCATATTGCTTCTATAGCTGCTAATATTAGTGCAAATGACACTACGGGAATACTTGTTACTTCATTTCCTTCTACTTCTAGTTTTATACCGCCTAATTTAGGTGCTAAACCGTTGTAAAGCAGTATGCTAAAGAAACTTATGGCTAAATATACAAAGAATGCTGCTATTGGATATATTACAAGTAAAGCTGCTCCTGTGGATGTAATAACTGATCCAAAGACACTAGCTGAAGGTATTAATGCTGCTATGGTTCCGAATGCGATTAATGTTATTATGGCTGCAATAAATGCTAAAATTGCATGTATCGATGATGACATCAATGTGAANNGCTAGTTTGATCGATTTAATTTCCTTTACATCTACCATTTTTTTTTACCTCCTTAAGTTCTAATTATTGTTATTTTATATGTTATGACATTGATATATATTTTTTTCTATTTAATCCTGAGATAAATGTTTTTGTTGAAAAATTAATTTACATTGAGCTTATATTCGCGCCATATAAATTTAAGAGGGGCTGTTTATGAGAAATAAATTTTAGATAAATTAAAATTACAAAAGAGGGTATTTTTATAGGGTCAATAAAAAATTAGATAAAAATTAAAAATTAAGTTTTTAAATAATAAGCGCTTCTGTAAGAGGCTAATAAAAAAAGAATAGGTTAGAACCACTCTTTTGAGGATTCTATGACATTATCTACTATTTTAACAGATGATCCAATGTAAGTATGAGGATCCATTATTTCTCTAATTTCTTCTTCGGATAAATACTGTTTAATTTCGTCATTTGTTAAAACTATATCAAGCAGTCCTGTATTTTTTTCGTAAGCTTCCATTGAACAGTCTCTTGCCAGTGCATAGGCGGTTTGTCTGCCCATTCCTCTTCTTGTAAGTTCTGCCATGAATCTTTCTGCCATTATTAGCCCGTGGGTACAATTGAGATTTCTTTCAATGTTTTCTGGATAAAAGACCAGGTTATTGAGTAACTTGTTTGTTAAGTTGAGTATGTAATCTGTAAGAATACATGACTCTGGAAAAATTATTCTCTCACAGGAGGAGTTTGTAAGATCTCTTTCATGCCATAATGGATTGTTTTCAAGTGCAGGAGTAACATACGAACGTATTACTCTAGATACTCCATTGATTCTTTCTGCTGTAATTGGATTTCTTTTATGGGGCATTGTACTACTTCCGACCTGCTTTTTAGGGTCGAATTTTTCCCCAACTTCTTTAATTTCAGTCCTTTGTAGACTTCTAATTTCTACAGCAATTTTATCAAGGGTGCTTGCTATATTTGCAAGATCCATAATGAATTCTGCGTGGTTGTCCCTTTGAACTATCTGATTTGAGATTAGAACTGGTTTAAGGCCTAAGATTTCAGATACCTTCTTGTGAACGTCTAAACCTTCACTGCCAAGTGCTGCTATAGTACCTACTGCACCAGTTAGCATGCCAACGCACAACCTGTTTTTACATTCATCCATTCTTTCAATCTGCCTGTGGAATTCGTCAGCCCATAATGCAAATTTCATCCCATAAGTTAAGGGAAGTGCATGCTGTCCATGGGTTCTTCCAATACAAACAGTATTTTTATGTTCTTCAGCTAGATTAAGAAGGGTTTTAGTAACTCTAACCAATTTTTCCCTTAAAATTTCTATTGATTCTTTAAAAAGAAGCGATTGCGATGTATCGATTATATCATTGGAGGTTGCTCCAAAATGAACATATTCTCCTGCATCTCCTTCACATGCTTCTGCAAGAGCTTTTACAATGGATGCAATATCATGATTGGTTTGTCTTTCAATCTCTTTTACTCGTTCCAGTGTAACATATTTTGTATTTGATTTTTCTCGTATCTGGGCCGAAGCTTCCTTTGGAACTAATCCAAATTCAGATTCTGCTTCTGCAAGAGCAGCTTCAACATCGAGCATTTTTTGAAGTTTATTTTCTTCTTCCCAGACATTTCGCATTTCTTCTGTTCCGTACCTGTATTCAATAGGGTGAATTGCCATGTGTATCTCTCTAGTCTAAAATTTTTTTAATTAAGTTGATACTGTAAAACGTAGTGCTATACAGATTACTCCTAGTAGTGCACTTCCAATTATGACCTGTTCTGGTGTTAATTTTGGTCCTCTTGTTTCTTCTTCGAAATACCTTACAAGGCCGGCTCCACTTGGTGGGAGACTTTTTTTATCTTTTTTTGCCATAAAATCACCGATTAACTTTATTGTTATATAAAAATTAATTCTAATTTGATATTAAATATATCCTTAAATTAATTTAAATGTTATATATCCTATAAATTTATGGATATAAATATTTAAGAAACCTTCTATTTTTCTTAAAAGCTTCAATATAACATTGCTATACTCTTTTATAAATCGACATAAAAGTTATTTGAGTTATTACTGTCTTCTTTTGTATAATAATTAGTACTATATGTTTATTTTTAATCGTATGCCACTTTTTATAATTTATTCGTAATTCCAGGTTTTTATAGGATGATTTGTGGTAGGTCTCATTTAAGTGGAGATCACCGATTTCTTCAGCAGAAGTATGCCTGATAGTAATGAATAATAACTATAACAATGTCTTTTGATTTATTATGATTTTTTAATATTNNTTTAAGAAAAAACAAAAACATTTATAAATAATAACCGACAGTTATCCTAAATTATGACCAGTGGTTTTATAAAATATTTACCATTGGTTATAAATTACCTAAAGTTTAGGAGGTTGAGGAAAATCCTAAATGATTTTCCGAACTTTCGAAAATCTGCAAAAAATAAAATTTTTTGCACGCCACAAAAATCAAATATTTTTGTAGGCCGTCGGAAAATCTACGATTTTCCGGGCAGCAAAACTTCGTTTTGCATGCTTCGATTTTCGAATGCCCGAACACNNATTGAAAATTTTTTACATGCTCCGAATGCTGTCAAAATTTATAATTTTGACGCATTCACAATCTTTGATTGTGATGTTTGCGAAATGTAATTAGCAAAACTTCGTTTTGCACTCCAAACCCTTCGGGTTTGAGAGTTTCGCAACCGCAAAAAACTTTTAGTTTTTTGCATCCTAAAATCAAAGATTTTGAGAACATCGAAAAACTTTGTTTTTCGAATGCTTATGTTTGGCGGCCTAAAATCAAAGAATTTGGAGGTAATAATATGAAATTTGGTATAGAATTTGTTCCAAATGAACCTATAAGCAAAATAGTTAAATTAGTCAAATTAGCTGAAGACGTAGGTTTTGAATACGCATGGATTACAGACCACTACAACAACAAGAACGTATACGAAACCCTGGCATTACTCGCCGAAGGAACTGAAACCATCAAAATGGGCCCTGGTGTAACCAACCCATATGTAAGAAGCCCAGCAATAACCGCTTCCGCAATTACAACTCTTGATGAACTCTCCAACGGAAGGGCAACCTTAGGTATTGGTCCTGGTGACAAAGCAACCTTCGATGCATTAGGAATTGAATGGACAAAACCTGTCAGCACAATTAAAAGTGCAATCACCATGATGGAAACATTAATGGCTGGTAAAAAAACAGATAGCGGTGCACAATTAGGTGGTACCAAAGCTGTTCAGGAAAAAATCCCAATTTACATGGGTGCACAAGGTCCTATGATGCTCAAAACCGCTGGTGAAGTATCTGATGGTGCATTAATTAACGCATCAAACCCAAAAGACTTTGAAGCTGCAGTTCCTCTAATAAAAGAAGGAGCAGAAGCTGCTGGTAAAAGCATAAGCGACGTAGATGTAGCAGCATACACTTGCTGTTCTATTGATGACGACGCTGGTAAAGCTACAGGCGCTGCAAAAATTGTTGTTGCTTTCAT
>DADN01000226.1:0-8894 GCA_002509665.1 Methanobacterium sp. UBA8 | reverse complement strand
AAATCCATAAAATTACTCGGAGACGTAATTAGCTCCTTCTAGATTTTTTTTTTAATCCAAACTTTATAGTAAATCACCAATTGGATTAAAAAAGTCCATTTTGGAGAATTTTTTAATTCTCCTCTTTTAAAAAGCGTTTGATATATCAATTCATTGATGTTAACTCAGTTAAGTTTTATTCAAATTATTTTTACGGCTAAACATATATTATATTAAAATTATAAAGTAAGATAACATCTTTTTATCTATGATCAGAGTGATTTTGATGTCTTTAGAAAGAAAGGAAATGAAAAAAAAACAGAAGCGGGAAGAGATAATCAGTACTGCTGAAAGATTATTCTTTTCTGAAGGCTATGATGATGTTTCAATGAATGACATTGCTAAGGATATTGGAATGAGTAAAGCGACCCTTTATCTGTACTTTGATAATAAAGACAGCCTTTTTTTTGCAGTTGTCCTTCGAGGCGCAGAAATTATGAAATCTCTAATAGAAAAAGAGATGGAAAATGTAGAAAAGGGTATTGATAAGGTATTTGCTTATAGAAGTGCTTATTTTGATTTTGCAGTAAAATATCCAGATTACCTTCATGTTTACAATTATTTTATCTCAGGAAGATTTAATNNTTTAATTTAACTCGAATTGTGGATAATCTGGTCATGAAAGATGTAATTGAGCGCGGCAGGAAATTTGCAATGTTCCCTGCAACAATGGCATCCTATGATGAAAATGAAAGGAAAATTATGGAAATTCGAAAGGAAATCCTTATACTTTTAATTAATTCCATTAAAACAGGCATTGAAGATGGTTCAATTAATAAAAAGATACAGATTATAGAAATGGCTATTTTAATAAAATCAATGACTGAAACTAATTTGAATATGCCTCCAGATTTAGTTAAAACTCTGGAAATAAGAGGTATTAATAATAAACAGTTTTTTTTAGACATTGATAGCTTGATAAACACTTTATTTAATTAATAACCTGAACTTTCATGGTTTAAAATATTTGTTGAATTAAACTGAACACTGTTGATATTCATTTATTTTAGATATCTTAAAGCCCGAAGCAATGAAACCATGTATTATAATGTTTCATAAACGGGGTTATGCTTGTTATAACTGTAAACAGTGTTGAAATTGATAAAACAACATATTTTGTTAATATTTGGATTTGATAACCTTTTTTTTAAATTATTCACAGATAATGCGCTCATTGAAGTTTATGAGGATTCACCAGTTATGGCATTAATAACATAATAAATTGTTAAATATTTATCTATTTAAACTCAAAACCTGTTTTAATCGCATTTTGAGTACTATTTTGTTGGTAACAATCTATAATAATATATTATCTGTATAACATGTATGGATAGAAATAGGGCTGATTTCTTCATGTTTTTAAGTTAAAGAAATTCTATCAGGTCCGCATTATATATTTTAGTTTGTTGTGCCTATGACTATTAATTTTTCATAACGTGATCTCTATTTAAAAGTAGATATACACAATTTAGGAATTTATAAAGGCTCTACAGTAAGCTTTATTATCTATTTAAACCCATAAGAATAAGCAAGATCGCATTTTTACTTTTTATGATTAAACGAAGTTGATCTTAAGTAATTACATACTGCATTTAAATTTGGCGGATAATTTTCATATGAAATATACTTTTAGTATGGTAAGGGAGCAATATGGGGTATTTCGAAACTTTAGAAGAGGAAACAGAAAAATTGTATGATATAGCTAGAAAGGCGCGGCTTAAAGGTCATGATATGGAAATGGAGCCGGAAATACCTCTTGCAAAGGATTTAGCAGAGCGAGTAGAAGGGTTAGTTGGCCCAAAAGGCGTTGCAAAAAGGATTAAAGAATTAGAAAAGGAATGGTCATCAAGGGAAGAAGTGGCATTTCAAGTAGCAAGAGAAATTGTAATAAAGCCTGATGAGGAAGGTAAAGAAGACCCAATTGAAGTTAAAGAACTGAAAGCTGACCAGGCACTGCGAACTGCACTCGCTATCTTAACTGAGGGGGTAGTTGCTGCACCTCTGGAGGGAATTGCAAAGGTTAAAATTAAACAGAATTTTGATGGTACTGGGTATTTTGCAGTCTATTTTGCAGGCCCTATAAGAAGTGCTGGAGGAACTGCAGCAGCAATGGCGGTTTTAATTGGAGAGTATATACGACTTTCCATTGATCTTGATGTTTACAAACCCACAGACATGGAAATTGAAAGGTATGTGGAAGAAGTTGAGCTTTATGAATCAGAGGTCACTAATCTCCAGTATTCGCCGACACCTGATGAAGTAAGGCTTGCAGTAAAAAATATCCCTGTAGAAGTAACTGGAGAAGCTACAGATCAGATAGAAGTTTCGCACCGTGATTTAGAACGTGTTGAAACCAACAGTATTAGGGGTGGAGCTCTCCTCGCGATAGCTGAAGGAGTTATACAGAAAGCTCCAAAAGTAATGAAATACGCCAGTAAATTAAAAATAGATGGTTGGAACTGGCTGGATAAGTTTTCAAAAGGAAGTACTAAGTCAGATGATGAAGATGAAGGCGCTCCTAAAGCAAATGATAAATATATGAGGGATATAATTGGAGGAAGGCCGGTTTTATCATATCCTCAGGCAAAAGGCGGTTTCAGATTAAGATATGGACGTTCAAGGAATTCAGGACTGGCTGCAATGGGAATCAGTCCATTAACCATGGAAATTGTGGAGTTCCTGGCTGTTGGAACCCAGATGAAAATTGAAAGGCCAGGTAAAGGAATGTGTGTTGTCCCATGTGACACTATAGAGGGTCCAATTGTTAAATTAAGGAATGGGGATGTAGTTAAAGTTGAATCCATAGCACAGGCAAGGGAAATTAAAAAGGATGTAACAGAAATTCTGTTTTTAGGAGATATACTCGTGGCATTTGGTGAATTTTTAAGGAATAACCATGTGTTGTTACCATCTGCCTGGTGCGAAGAATGGTGGGCTAAAACAGTTCAAGAGTCAGATGAGTATTCCGAAGATACAGGTCCAGATTTAAATCTGGAAACAATTAATAATATCAGTTCGGAAGAAGCATTTGAACTATCAAAAAAATACGGTGTTCCACTGCACCCAGAATACACTTATTTTTACCACGATGTCTCATGTCTTGATTTAAATGCGCTCCGAAGCTGGTTGTATAAAAATTATGATGCTTCTTCCATGGAAAATGGTTTAATACTAGATATGGAACCTTCTAAGAGAATTTTGGAAGTTATAGGTGTTCCTCATAGGGTTCAAGACAATAAAGTGGTAATAGATCATGACCATGCAAATGTGCTGATCAGCACTCTTGCTGGGCCTTTAGATACTGAGAAAGATATTACGACCTTAGAAGCGCTGAATGAAGTATCTCCTGTGAAAATAATGGCAAAAGCTCCAACATATATTGGTACAAGAGTTGGAAGGCCAGAAAAAACAAAGGAAAGAAAAATGAAACCTGCACCTCATGGGCTGTTCCCTATAGGTACCAATGGGGGAAGCAGGCGTAATATCATTGAAGCGGCCAAAAAAGGGAGTATATTCGTTGACATTTCAAGATGTAAATGTACTGAATGTGGAGTAAGTTCTTTCCAGGCTAAATGTCCCGTATGTGGGGCAAGAACAGAACCAACAGGTGCTGTAAAGAAAAAGATTAATTTAGCGGCTTTACTTAAAAAGGCATATGAAAATGCGGGAGTTAGAAGACTAGATGAAATAAAAGGAGTAGTAGGGATGATATCTGAGGAAAAATACCCTGAACCTCTTGAGAAGGCAATACTCCGGGCTAGAAATGACGTATTCACCTTTAAAGATGCTACAATAAGGCATGATTCTACTGATCTGCCTATCACTCATTTCATACCTAAGGAAGTGGGAGTAACTCCAGAAAAGCTGATTGAACTTGGATATACTCATGATTGTTATGGGGATCCACTTGAACGTGATGATCAAATCATTGAGATAAAGATTCAGGATATAATTATCTCAGATAATTGTGCAGAATATTTTGTAAGGGTTTCCAAGTTTATAGACGATCTGCTTGAAAATTATTACGAGCTGGATAGATTTTATAATATTACTGAGGTAGAAGATCTGATTGGACATTTAGTCGTCGGTCTTGCACCTCACACTTCTGCTGGTGTTTTAGGAAGGGTTGTTGGGTTTACAAAGGCAGCATGCTGCTACGCACATCCATATTTCCATTCTGCAAAAAGAAGAAACTGTGACAGTGATGAAGATGCAGTAATGCTGCTTTTAGACGCATTAATCAACTTTTCAAAGATATTCCTTCCAAGTTCGAGGGGAGGAAAGATGGACGCGCCATTGGTTCTTTCATCAAGAATAGATCCAGAAGAAATTGACGACGAATCGCATAATATTGATGCAATGGCTACACTTCCACTGGAACTCTATGAAAAAAGTCTTGGATTTGCTAAGCCTTCTGATGTCATACCGTTTATAGACAATGTTAAGAAAAGATTAGGTACAGAAGACCAGTATCATGGGCTCATGTTTTCACACGATACCTCAAGCATCCACAGCGGCCCAAAACTATGTCTTTACAAGATGCTTCCTACCATGAAGGAAAAGGTGGAAGAACAGGTTAAAGTTGCAGAAAAGATAAGGGCTGTTGACCAGAAGGGAGTTGTAGAAGGTGTTCTTCAGTCTCACTTTTTACCTGACATGGCTGGAAATTCGAGGGCATTTTCCAGACAGAAAGTTAGATGTACTAAGTGCAACAAAAAGTATAGACGAATACCACTTTCTGGAGAATGTACCTGCGGCTCAAATTTGATACTCAGTATATCCAAAGGTTCAGTTGTTAAGTATCTTGAAATTTCAAAGGAACTGGCTAAAAGATACCCAATTGACACTTACCTTGTTCAAAGGATAGAAATTCTTGAATCAGGGATAAATTCCTTGTTTGAAAGCGATAAATCAAAACAAAGTTCGCTGGATGTATTTTTATAAGTTAAATACAGCACATGAGGGTATCACTATATACATATTAGTGAGTGTATTCCTAAAAATTGGAGATATGTCAATTAATGGTGTAAGATTTGGTTAACATTAATTTAACTTGTTTAATGTCCAAATATTTTGTTTTTAAAAATTTTGACATTCTATATTTGGAATATGGGGGGATTCAACAGCATATTAATGTAAATATTTGATTAAACATCAAAATTACATGCAATAAGAAATTAAAATTATTTTTAGTGTGTTATATATGCTTCTTTAATATAAAATCATGTATTGGTACGAATCAGTGGTTTTATAACACTATAGTAAAGTTTTAATCCTAGAGGTTAATAATATATAACTAGAATTCTACAATTCTGTTCTATTTAAATGGAATGAATTTCAGTAGGATAATGGTTATTAATATGATTGAACGATTATTATAAGTAAAACAAATCGTAATTATCATATTAAGGTATTATAAATACGTATTAAGCCTTATAATGGAATTAAAGAAATAAAAATCATAAAATAATTAAAATTATTTTCTGGAGGATTCAGTTTATGTGGTTTGGAGGACTATGAATGAAGGACATGCGTGCTATGGCGGCACTGCCTACACAGGCTAAAACGTGCGTCCTGAAAAACAATGGAATATACGAAAAATTCAACTATGAAAAAATAGTTAAATCGTGTCTTATGGTGGGAGCTTCACTTTGGGCTGCAGAAAAGATTGCAACAGACGTAGCAACTGCAGTCTATAATGGCATATCCACTGCTGAAATTAAGATACTGGTTCATGATTCCCTTAAAAAAATTGATGGGAAAGCTGCTGGCAAATATTTAGCAGCCAATCAATTAAAAGTTAGGACTACTAGGGATACAATAGAACCATTTGATAAAAGCAAGATTGAAAAAACACTTATTGTGGAAACACATGCTTCAGAAGATCTTGCTGGGGAGATTGCAACCGATGCATGTAAGGAACTTAAAAAACTCGATGTTGAATACCTGACAGCGCCGATGATCAGGGAAATTGTAAACACCAAACTTGTGGAACACGGTCTTGAGACATTAAGACGAAAGTATACAAGGGTTGGTATACCTGTCTACAATATAACTAACCTCATAAAGAACGGCTCTAGGGATAATGCAAATATGATTCATAATCCTGAGACTGTTCACAAATATGTTGCAGATGAAGCACTCAAGCAGTACGCATTGTTACACATACTTCCAAACGAACTTGCAGATGCCCACATGGGTGGGGACATACATATACACGATCTTGAATTCTTCGCAGGACGCCCAATAAACTGTTTACAACATGATTTAAGGGTATTTATAAAAAATGGACTTAAAGTAGATGGTACTGGAGACCATACTTCAGTTGCAGGCCCTCCAAATCATATTGAAACACTGATGAACCATACTGGAGAGATAATGCTTGCAGCTCAGCAGAACATGAGCGGTGGTCAATCCATGAGCCTTTGGAACGTGTTTGTAGCTCCATTTGCAGCAGGTTTACCTTATGAAAAGGTTAAACAGGCAGTTCAAATGTTGATATACAACCTGAACATGGCTTATGCTGCAAGAGGTTCGCAGGTTCCATTTACAAGCATCAACCTTGAGTTTACAGTACCTGACTTCTTAAAGGACGAACCAGCTTATGGACCTAAAGGAAAACGTGTAGGAACATATGGGGACTTTGAAGAAGAAACAAGATTACTACAAAGGGCATTCACCGAAACTCTCCTTGATGGAGATTCAGAAGGTAAACCGCACCTCTTCCCAAATACAATCTATGTTTTAAGGAAAGAATGCTTAAAAGAAGAGTTTGATGAAGATATAAGGCGTGTTCACGAACTTTCAGCTAAATTTGGAACATCTTACTTTGTAAACATGCTTCCAGATTACCGGGGAAATCTCGCTAATTACATGGGATGCAGGACATCCTTAAATGATGATTGGACTGGAGACTGGTCTCAAGACTGTTTCAGGACAGGAAACCTTGCTTATGTTACACTGAACCTTCCAAGAATTGCCTACAATTCCAAAGATGACAGCGATATATTCGAATATCTTGACTCCTATATGAATCTTGCAGAGCAGACATTGATGCTTAGGAGAGAACAGGCCTTAGATTGTCTTAATGATTATAATTTACTCCCATTCCTGTCACAAAGACCAAATGACGAAGAAAATAGTATGTATTACAGAATACAAAATTCCACAATGTCATTCGGTTTTGTCGGGCTTAATGAAATGCTCAGATCATATTTAGGTGCGGGAATTGAAGATAAAGGTGCCAACGAGTTTGGACTTAGGGTAATTGACCATATAAATGAGAGGGCTGCCAAGTTGAAGGATGAAACAGGACTTAGATGGAGTGTTCTCCAGACCCCTGCAGAATCCACAGCTTACAGGTTTGCAACCCTTGATATGGAAAAATACAGGGACAAAATCATTGCTCAAGGAGACGAAAAAACTGCATACTACACCAATTCATCTCATGTACCAGTCAATGCAGATATTTTACTCCCCGAAAAGATTAAAATTGAAGAAAAATACCATTCCAAGACCCTTGGAGGACATATTTTCCATGCATTCATGGGAGAATCCTATTCCGACCCAGATGCACTTATGAGCCTTACAGATAAAATAGCTAAGAACTCAGATATTGGATTCTGGGCTTACAGTTCAGCACTGAGCTTCTGTCTGAAATGTAAAACTTTAATGAAAGGGTTACAGGACAACTGCGCAACATGCGGTGAAGTAAAAGAAGTTGAATGGTACGACCGTATAACTGGATACGTTCAGCAGGTAGGAAGGTCTAAATCTGCTTCTGGTGGATGGAACCCTGGTAAGATGCAGGAACTGTTGGACAGAAAACGGTTCTAACTTTCTATTTTTCTTTCTTTAACTTCTATTTTATTTTGACATTAATTTCGCAAACTACTTTTGGACTTAATAATTTCATCAAATTATATATCAATGTCAAAAATTAATATATTTCTATAAGTTTTAGTCTATTAAATAACATTTTAAAAACACAAAAGGAGATAAAAACATGCCTGAATTTAACCTAAACCGAAGTTCATGCAGCAGCTGCGGGACATGCGTATCTACATGCACTCCGGGTCATCTAAAAATGAATACAAATCCTGAAGTCGTTGCAGATACAATGTGCATAGAATGCGGCCACTGCGAAGCAGTGTGCCCAGAAGGAGCTATTAATATTTCTGGCCCTGAAATCGAGGCTCCAATGGAGGATATAAGCTCTAAAATTTCACCTGAGGATATGGGAAACTATATGAGAAACCGCAGGTCAATTCGGAACTACAAAAAAAGGACAATTCCCCGCGAGACCATTGAAGAAATCATGGATGTTGTAAGGTTTGCACCTTCTGGGGGTAACCAGCAGCCTGTTGAGTGGATTATCATTGAAGACCCGCAGAAGACCAGAGAACTAGCAGGATTAGTTATAAAATGGATGGAAAACTTAGTGGAAGAAAATTCGCCTTTCGCCCAAATACTTCCAATAGAATCTTTAATCAGTGTCTGGAAAAGTGGTCTAGACCCTATTTTAAGAGGAGCGCCTAATTTATTCATTGCCACCGCTAAATCTAATGAGGGAAGCACGCCAATGGATGGGACTATTGCCTTGAGCTATTTGGACTTACTGCTACCGTCTTTTGGTCTGGGCTCATGTTGGGCTGGTTTCCTTCAAATGGCAGCTGATTTTGAACCAATAAGAGAATTTTTGGGATTAAAAGAGGGTGAAGCTTTCTTAGGGGCTTTAATGGCAGGTTATCCTGAATGTAAGTTTTTCAGGGTTCCTAAACGGAAAAAACTATCTGTGAGGTATATTTAATCAAGATTAAGAGAAATTTAAGACAAATAGTAAAAAAGATTTTAAA
>DADN01000071.1 GCA_002509665.1 Methanobacterium sp. UBA8 | reverse complement strand
ACACAGATATGAAATGAGGATATTAATGCATTTTGAAGATTATATACATGAAGATTTATAGGTGATACAATGAAAGTTTACTATGAATGTGCGCCCTGTTTTTTAAGACAGGCCAAAGAAGCACTTGATCTTGCAACAGATAATCAATCACTTAAAATGGAAATTATGGAAGAACTGGTAGGAGTTGTATACAGTGATTTCCATAAAGAAGCAGTTTCCAACGTTGTTGGAACCAAAATACACAGAATTATTAAGGATAGAACTGGAAATGAAGATCCATATCTTTTAGAGAAGCGAAAAGGAAATGAAATAGCGTTAAAATTCCTCCCAAAAATTAAGGAAATATTAAAAGAGAAAGATGGGCTTGAATCATACGTAAAAGCTGCTATTACAGGCAATCTAATAGATTTTGGAGCACTTGGGGTCAACTTCGATGTTGAAAAGGGCATCACCCAGAATATGGAAAAAGAACTTGCATTAAACCAAGTTCCCGAGCTTGAAAATGAACTCAAATCTGCAAAAAATGTACTTTATCTGGCAGATAACAGTGGAGAAATAGTTTTTGATAAGCTGCTCATAGAAAAGCTTAAAGAATATAATGTTGATGTTACAGTTGCTCTTAAAGAAAAACCTATACTTAACGATGCAGGCATTGGAGATGCCATCCAAATTGGGCTTGATGAAGTTGCAAAGCTTGTATCAACAGGTACAGACTCAATAGGTATTTTGTACGCAGATATATCTGAAGAATTTAAGAAAATCTTTGAAGAAGCGGATATTGTAATCAGTAAAGGCCTTGGAAATTATGAAGGCCTAACTGAAATGGAATTGGGAAATAAACCTGTATTCTGCATGTTTAATGCTAAATGCACTCCTGTTGCAAAGAGTGCTGGTGTTAATTTGAGGGATAATGTTGTTTTGAAACTTTGATTATAATATTAAGCTACGATGGGCACTGCTTGATTATAAATTATGGATGTATGGCAAGGTGATTTGATGAAAATAGGATTTTTAGGGTTTGGAGAAGTCGCATCAACCCTGGCAGCAGGACTTTTAAATAATGGTGCTGAAGTTTTCACATGTATCGAAGGTAGAAGCTTGAAAACAAAGGAACTGGCCAAAGAAACAGAATTAAATCTATGTAAATCTAATCGAAAACTTGCTGAATCTTCAGATATCTTAATTTCTGCAGTTACTCCTCTTCAGGCGGTTAAAGTAGCTAAAGAAGTTGGAAAATATGTTAAAGGTGTTTATATTGATATAAATAATATTTCGCCTTCAACGGCTGAAAAAGCGCTATCCTACATTGAAAATGGGAAAACTGCAGATGCTTCAATAATAGGCAGCGTACGAAAAAATGGGTTGAATGTCAATATACTTGTTTCAGGGCCATTTGCAAATCAATTTGCAGAATTAAACCGATATGGAATGAATATAAACGTTATTGGGAGTGAAATAGGTCAAGCTTCTGCTATTAAACTTCTTAGAAGCTCATTTACTAAAGGAATTTCTGCATTACTTTTTGAAACTCTTTATTCTGCCTATAAAATGGGAATTGATACGGAAGTGTTAAAATACATCGCAGAAACTGAAGGTGAGGGCTTCAAGGAGTCTGCAGTGTCCCGTATAATAAGCAGCGCAGTACACTCGAGTCGAAGGGCTGAAGAAATGGGAGAAGTTATTGAGTTAATTTCAAAAAGCAGTGATGCTAAAATGAGTAAAGCAACGGGTGAGTTTTTTAAACAGCTTTACTGTGAAATTGATGGTATTAACAAGTGGCCTGGTGATTATACTGAAGTTTTTGAGCTTATTAATAATAAAAATAGAAAAAAATAGTTTAATATATGAAATTATGAGCTTAATGAATCAAAGGGTAATGTGAAATAGAATGTCGATCCAACATCTGGCTCTGATTCGACCCATATCCGCCCACCATGGCGTTCAACAATTCTTTTAGCCACGGATAATCCAATTCCACTTCCTTCATATTCTTCTTTTGTATGCAGTCTCTGGAATATTGTAAAAATACGGTCAAAATACTGTTCTTCAATTCCAATGCCATTATCAGCAACAGAAAATACATATTCGTTTTCATTTTCCTCGCATGAAATATGAATTTTAGGCTGAACTGCATACTGTCTGAATTTAATGCCATTTTCAACCAGGTTCTGGAATAACCGTAAAACCTGACTTGAATCTGCGTTTACTTTTGGAAGTTTATCATAGGTTATTTCGGCGTTATTATCTTCAATTAAGGTTTTTAAACTGGAAATGGTATATTCAGCAATTTCTTTAGTATTGGTTGGTTTAAATACTTTTCCTCTTGATACTACCCTTGAATACTGCAGTAAATCTTTAATCATTCCCTGCATTCTAGTTGAAGCGTCCACAATGAAGTCCATGAATTCATCAGAATCTTCATCTATTTTGTTTTTATATCGTTTTGATAAAAGCTGTGTGAAACTTGCAATGGTTCTAAGTGGTTCCTGTAGATCGTGGGATGTTACATATGCAAACTGTTGAAAATCTTCATTAGAACGATTTAAATCATCAGTGATCTTCTTCAACTGTCCTTCATAAGTGTCCTTTTGAGATTCTACAGAATCCTTTAATTTTGAAATATATATGCTGAGTTCTTCATTGGTATTTTCTAAGTTGGCTATCTTTTGGTTTAACTCTTCAACCCTCACTTTTTTAGAATCTAATAATTCTTTAGCTTCTTTTTGCTTCCTTAGAACTTCATTAATACGTTTTTCAAATAATTTTTCAGAATCTTCATATTTAGAAAGAATTTCTCTAAATTCATGGCTTGTTTTCTCAAGTTCAATAACTTTTTGACTCAAATTTTTAATCTCTGAATTTGAGATAGATAATAGTTCTGCAGCGTTTTTAAGTTCACTGACATCACGATTTATGAGTATATATTCTATTACATGACCATTATCATCATGTTTTGCTGTAATTATACTTTTTATATGGATAAGGCTGCCCTTTTTATTGTGATGGATAAACTCAGACTTTAAATATTCATTGTTTCTCAAGTATTCTAAAACTTTGAGCCGTTCTATAGGGCTTTCCTTAGATTTAAATATATTGTAAACAACTTTTCCAATTACTTCGTCTTCTCTCCAGCCGTATATCTTTTGGGCAGCATCATTCCATGCTTTTATCTGCAGTTTACCATCAATTACAATTACTGCGTCACTGACATTATCAATGATATCATCATTAAAACCTTCGGGTATATTTTCATTTTTAATATTTTCCAGTTCTTCAGCATGGGTTTCCGCTAAATTTCTAATGAATTTCTCATTTTCTATTTTAGAATCTTCATATTGTGAGATAATCTCTTTGAACTTATCATTAGATTTTTCAAGTTCGTCAATTTTTTGATCCTTTTCTTCAGCTTCCAAATTTTTGACAGTTAATAACTCTTCAGCGGCTATCTGTTTCTCAAGGATTTCATTAACCTGTTTTCCAACAGATTTCTCGCGTTCTTTTTCAGAAGTTTTATATTTCGAAATAATTTCTTTAAATTCATCGTTGGATTTTTTAAGTTCATTTATTTGATGATTAAGGTCTTCAATCTCTAAATTTGAATTTTCAGATTCTTTCTGTTGGGTTAATAAATCCTGGGCACGATTTTCCACCAGTTTATCCAGGAATTCTTGTTGATTTTCATGAATTATATCCTCATTTCGTTTATAATCCGTGACATCCGTTAGACTAAGTAATATTCCTGTTACTTGATCATCTTCTTTAATTGGTTTAATTACCCAGTCCCAATAAGTAATTCCTAATTCTGGATGTTCAAGGGGCATAGAATATGCGAAATACGGCTCACCAGTCTTAACTACATTTTTAAATATTTCTTCGTTTCCTTTATGTGGATACATGTCGAAATGATTTTTTCCCACAAAAAAATCGGGAGTTTCATTGCTTTTTTTAGCATATGCTTTATTTACTCTAATAAAATTAAAGTCCTTGTCCAGATAAGCTATCATAAAATGTGTGTGGTCAAAAATAGTTTCCAACATCAA
Source organism: Methanobacterium sp. UBA8 (assembly GCA_002509665.1). Taxonomy (GTDB): domain Archaea; phylum Methanobacteriota; class Methanobacteria; order Methanobacteriales; family Methanobacteriaceae; genus Methanobacterium_D. Next base: position 1,328 of record DADN01000071.1, on the reverse strand, counting down.
AGCATTTCCTGAGATTTCATTTGATAAATTCATATTATCCCCTATCTCAATTTTAAATTTTAAAGAACCCAATATGCCAATTATGATTAAACTAATTCAAAATTGTTGATTTATGTATATTTATTTTTCTATATCTTCTTCAAGCATTCATTTTTTAGATATATAAAAAAAACTATTAATTTACTTGGGGATAATTATTACTATTTTTGACTTACATGTGCTATTTTCTTTTGGGAGTGTGTGATTTGGTATACCTGTTGCATTATTATGACTAAATATAAAAGTTAGTAATACTAAATTATAGGTAAGGTGATTAAATGGAAAATATTGGAAATGTAATAGTGGCGAGTGAAAGTAACTTAAAAGAAATNNATATTAAAGAAACGGGAAAACCATCCGACCAATCTTTGGATCAGGCAAATGAAATTCTGGAGAAGTTAAATGCCGAAGTAGATGGAATTTCAGATAATTTTATGTCTTCAGCTATAAATGAAATTATTGATCTTTATAAAAAAATACTTAATGAATACAGATAAAAGACTATTTTTTCGCGGTGCAATTTAAAATTAGCAGAATTGCTCCAAATAATTAATTTTTTTATTATTTAATTAAAATATCAACTCTTTATTATTTAACTTTTTAAAACTTTGCTTAATTGATAAATGATTGATATATTTAATGCTATTTTTTAGAATATTTATCACTTAGCTTCTAAAATAAAATTAAGTTTTGTTTATCTGGAATTAGTCAATAAGAGCAAACTATATGTTTTCGTTGAAAAATTTATTAATTTGTTTTAATATAAATAACAAAAAGGATTACTTTTTATATGCTGTTTTATTCAGGTAATTTATGGGTTTAATGAGATTCAGAGGGTTATTATGGTTATGAATGAACAGGTAGAGGAATGTCAGGATNNATTAAATTTAAACCTTATAATCATGACTGCTGGAAACTTTTTATAACTACAGATAAGGATGAGCTTGTTATGATATTTTGTAGAGACTGGAAATGCCCAGTTACTCAATATAAATATAATGATAGCGATAAATAGTATAAATGCGGATTTAAATATGATATGGATACTAATTTGAATAGAATTTATGAATATAATGCAATAGAAATTTGATACATTCTTTTGTTCTTTTTCAAATCATGTGGTCAACTAAAATTTTATCATGTTCTAATATAGATTAAGATAATATGCAACTACTGGAAAAATTTTCGATTAAACCTGTTAATACCAGTCTTTATGAGCTGGCATTTCTTCATGAGTCTTATTCAAATGAGAACGACATCGATGAATGTTATGAAAGATTGGAATTTTT
>DADN01000225.1 GCA_002509665.1 Methanobacterium sp. UBA8 | reverse complement strand
TTTAACTATGAATTTAATGAGTTATACTTTTAACGAATCGTAAAGTAAAACGTCACATTCTTCTCCTTCATTTATGCCTTCAACATTTTCTTCTATCAAAATATAACAGTCAGATTCAACCATGGATCTTATAATTCCAGAACCGTCTATTTTAAGAGGGCATACGTAATTCCCGTCTGTTTTTGCTCTAACGTAATCTGTTCTTCCAAGTGTAGATGCAACCTTTCGAGATGCTGTTTTTTTGGTTATTGGGAATTTTTTATAAATATTCTGCATTTTAAGGAGAGAATTACGTGTAAACACATCAAACTGNNACTCCAAATCCAAATGGCTTTCCTGGCCTTATGGCCACTCCATGAATTAAAACTTCGCCCATTTCGTCAACCACATCCACTACAACATCTCCTTTACTTATTGCAGTGCCTCCAGTTGTTATTATGGCATCGCATGACTCTAGAAATCTTTTAATTTGTTCCTTTACTTTTGAGGCATCGTCAACACAATGGGTAAGTTCTGGGACCGCAAGGGTACTTTCAACGAGTGCTTTTAAGGTATAATAATTTGAATTTATAATTTTGGCACCTTTAATTTCTGATTTAGACATTACGAGCTCGTTTCCAGTGGTTATTACGCCTATTTTGGGCTTCTTAAATACATTTACTGTATCATGGCCTGCAGATGTTATTATGCCAATATCCTGTGGTCTTAAGAGTTTTCCTGATTTTAAAAGTTCATCACCTTTTTTAAAGTCTTCTCCGAATGGGGCAACGTTTTCCCCGGGAAATAGTGTTTTTGAAGCTTCTAAATTATCATTTTCTTCGTAGGTATACTCTTCCATGATGACTGCGTTTGCACCTTCAGGTATTGGGGCTCCAGTCGCGATTTTTACAGCTTCGCCCTGCTTTAAAACTATTTTTGATGTATCACCAGCACCTATTCTATCTACAACTTTTAAGTGCGCAGGATTACTCTCAGAAAATCCAAAAGTATCTTCAGCTTTTACTGCATAGCCGTCCATAGCAGATTTATCAAAGGATGGAGAATCTAAAAGTGCTTTTATATCCTCTGCAAGGACTCTATTATATGATTCTTCAAGAGGAATTCTTTCAATATCCGGTTTAATTTCAATGTTATCTATGATTTTTAGTGCATCTTTAACTGGTATCAATTCAGATAGGAACATTTCAGTCTACTTCCACAATTTGATTGTAATGGATTTGAGTATAAAAAGTAGTTATATATATGGTTATATGTAAGTTTATTTTTATGTTGTGGGGTCTGTAAAAATCAACTTTCAGTGGTTTTTACAATGGAATTTTTCTATTAACCCTGGAAAATTCGAAATTTTGTACTATTTTTGTTATAATTGGTATTTGGGGGTTAATTTTGTAAGTGGCCTATTGTATATTGTATTTTAGATATTCGTGCATTTATGTGGATTATATGTATCAATGAACTTGATAGTAAATACTATACATAATTTGAACCTGTAATTTAAAGGGATAATAGCATCAATTAGTGACAATTTTTCCAAATAGGGTTTAATTAGAGCTAATTTAGTAAAAATACAAACTACATGTGCTAGTCTGTAATTCGACATTTAAATACACTTTAAAAGAGTCTTAAATCTAAAAAAGAGAGCTATAAACGCTTTTTTCCGGCAAAAAAACCAAAACATTTATATATGCTGTAGGTTGATTATTGTTTTGTCCAAGAAGTACTAAGTAGGTGTATTAATACTTTTGGACACGGAGGCGGTATAATTAAGCGACAATCTATGTATGCTTTGCTAATAGCAGTAGCTATGGCAATAAGCATTCTGCCCTCTGCGGTGGGGGCAGCCGACCAAAGTGCATCGGATAATAATGCACAAGTTGGTTTAAATGAACACAACGTTTTGAAAGTGAATGCAGCGTCCAGTGTAAAAGTTAAAGTATGGTATAAGCACTGGTACAAAAACTGGTATAAACACTGGTATAAATCCTATGGAAAATGGTACTACTCATGGAGATATACCTGGAATTATAATTGGAAATATTATTATAAATACAAAACCAGTACAGCTAAAGCAGGATCAAGTTACAGCAGTTCTTATTATACATCAAGTAGTAAAGCGAATACATTTAGCGACCCAAAATTAAACTCAATTATGAAATCGGCCGCAGGATATAGTTATAGAAGTGGAATTAGCACTGCTTCTGGATTAACTAAATATAAAGGCGGCGATTGTTGGGCATACAGTGCATATTTAGACACTAAATTTAAAGCTGCAGGATACAAATCAAGGGTAATTCAATACGCTACAAGTTATTCCAGCAGACACAGATCAGTTCAGCTATATCAAAACGGACAATGGAAAACAGTTCCTTACAGAGCGTATGGATATACTTATTTAATCGTGTAATTAAATTTATATTCATAGATTGGAACTGAACCAAGTTTAAGAGGTGAAGATAGTTAAACTCTTTACCTCTTTTAGATTTTAAAGTACAGATTATACTTTCTATTTTTTTATTTAGCAAATCAAAAAGTAAATTACTAATTGTATCAATAATTTTTACTGGTTGTATTTGAAATAATCATTAGATTGTAGGTAGATTAAAAATGTTTGAATCAGAATCAAGGTTATATAATATATTTATAAGCCATATAGGTCAAAATGAAGACGAATATGACATATTTGCTGAGAAATTATCTGCAGCACATGATTTTGAGTTTAAAAACTATGGAATACTTGAAAAAGATAAAATCACTGAAAAAGAGATTCAAGAACAAATAGGGCCAGTAGGGATTGTAATAATTCTTTCAGGACTGTATAACAAACATAAAGATATTATAAAGAAGCAAATAGATGTTGCAGATAGGCTGGGAAAACCAATAATTGTCATCAGGCCGTATGGTATGGAAAATGTACCTCCTGAACTTGAAGAAATCGCTGTAGATATTGTGGGCTGGAATGCACCATGTATAATTGATGCTATAGTAGAAAATTATTTAGAATAATTTTAGCAGCAGTGATGGTGCTTATAGAAAATCAATTATTTTAAATTAATTCGTTATACACTTGAAATGCATGTCTTGGAAATTATCCAAGTTCTTCCAAATTTGTATTTTTGTAATACACTTGCAATTTATGTCAAAAATCATCATTTTGTATTACTCTATCTTAACATGTCAAATAATTAACATGGTTTTAGCGTAGAAAAAAGTAAATAAAATTAATTACATTATTAAAAACCAATTAACTTTTTTAAATTCATGTTTTTTAAAATCTGCAGCTGCTTTTCCCTCTTTTTTTCAAATACTGCTGGTGATAATCTTCAGCCATGTAAAATTTGAATTTGTCGGCAGGCACAATTTCAGTTACTATGTCCCGATCATACATACCAGACTGTTGAAGTTCTTCCTTAGAAGCATGTGCTGCCTTTTCCTGTTCGTCGTCGTAGTAGAAAATTACAGATCGGTACTGTTCGCCTATATCTGGACCCTGTCTGTTAAGCGTTGTGGGGTCATGAATTTTCCAGAAAATATCCAGTAATTCATTATAGGTAATCACTGAAGGATCATAAGTCACTTCTACAGTTTCAGCATGGCCAGTTCTTCCAGAACAAACAGTCTCATAGTTAGGATTTTCTGTATGTCCTCCCATGTAACCTGCTGCAGTGGATATAACTCCATTTGTAGTTCTAAATGTTTCTTCAATACCCCAAAAGCAGCCTGCTGCAAAAGCGGCTTTTTTATATTTATTTTCATTTTCCATTTTCACCACGTTTTTATAAAGTTAATTAAAAGAATATACTCAAAGAATTCGTTCTGTAAATATGATAATTTAAGTATTTTTTATTATTAATGTTTTATGCTGCTCTTTTTAAAGCTATTATTTGGTTAAATATTGAAATAGAATGTTTGATAGTATCAAATATTAAACAGGGATCAGTTTTCTTTTTATCAGATTTATATGAACTAGTAATAATGGTAACCATTCTGATCAATATCTCTAAATATTTAAATAGTACAAATTAAGAATTAACTTTCAAACACAAAGGTTGAGAAAAATCTCAAAGAGATTTTAGGAACATTCAAAAATCTACGATTT
>DADN01000083.1:7542-18784 GCA_002509665.1 Methanobacterium sp. UBA8 | reverse complement strand
TCATTTTAAGTTTAGATCCAATTTTAGCATGTACCTCCACCAGAAATTATCTGCCATAGTTTGATTCAAATTTTAGATTTGGGAAAACATTTATATACAATTATAACGATCGTTATAATTGGAAGAAATGCAACTAATATTCTTGATTGAATTAAAAATTGTCCCTAAAGACTAAATCCGTTATTTTAATAGAATATTAAACTTATTCAGCTGAGAATAAATGCATGGAATGTAAGACTCATAATATACATCAAATAAAGCCAATATTACTGAGTTATATCCAAAATTGAATTTTAAAATTTATTAAAAAATTTCAGGAAGTGAAAAATCATGGTTGAATGGAGACCTGTAATAATAGGCACNNGCAGAAAACGGCGGAGTTAATGCAGTTATATCATTCTTACTAGGAGGCCTAATTGTTGGATTCATTATTGCTTCAAAAATAAGTTATATAGAAAAAATAAAGTATTCACTGCTCCATGGAGCAATCTTAGGCGTGATAGCCAGCGTGATAAGCATTATAATATTAATAATTCAACTGGTTTTTGTAGGATTAAGTTCACTATTGGACACCAGCATAATCCCATCAGTGCTAATACTCATTGCATATGACATAATTGCTGCGTTAGCAGGGGTTATAATTGGAAATTTTGCTCGAGCAGAATACATAAAAAGTATAGAGTCTTAAATGGATAAGAGTAACACTTAATTTCCCTTTTTTAAACTTTTAATCGTGGAAAATAATTTATGAATATCCCCAAAGTTTTCAAAAATTAGTGTTTTTTATATCCATTTTACCACAGGTTGTTTTTTATCCATCCACTGTTTAAACGAGTATTTTGGGTAACCAACTGCAAGCACTGCATGAATTTCATGACTATCATGAATATTAAGTAACTTACCAATATATTCAGTTCTACTGCTTGCGCCAGTTATATAGCCTGCATAAAAGCTTCCAAGGCCAATGCATGAACTCATCAGTGCAGTATTATGAAGAGCCAGATTTGCATTAACTTCTGCCGAAAGCGCACCTTTTTTTGCATAAAAAAATAATAATACAGGAGCATTATGACGTATCAAATCATTACCCTGTTCATACATGCTTACCATATGGCCATATGAAAGTTTAATGCTTGAAAATATGCTGGCTTCATCTGGATCAACTGAAGACATAAAAGAAGGATCATTAAACAGTTTGATTGCTTCATTCATGAAATTAAAAGTTATTTCTGTAATGGCATCAAGAGTTTTTTCATCCTGTACAATGACATATTTAGTAGTCTGCTTATTTTTAGCGCTCGGGGCGAAATTAGCAGCATCAATAACCTTTTCAAGGATTTCTTTTTCCACTTTTTTACTTTTAAAAGATCTAACTGATCTTCTTGTTCTAAGTATTTCAAGAACTTGATCTGCAGAAACCTCTAAATCCAAATCTATACTATGTATACTCTTTTCAGGGAAATTTTGATGAATTATGGCACTTGCAGGACATATGCTAACGCAATGCCCACACGACATGCAGTATCCTGTATCAACTATCTCTGGGACTTCGCCATTACGTTTTAATATTCCTTCAGGACATATTTCCACACATTTACCACAATTCTCACATAATTCCACATTAATTTTTAATTCAACCATATTATCACATTATAATTCATTTACTGCCGATTCAATCCTTTTTAATGCTTCCTCAAGGATAGGACGAGGACACGCAATATTCATTCTAACAAAGCCACTGCCAGATTCTCCAAAAATAAATCCATCTTCTAATCCTACTTTTGCTTTATCCCGCATAAAACTTCTAAGGGTCAGTTTATCCATACCTAACTCACGGCAGTCTAACCAGATAAGGTACGTTCCCTGTGGTTGAATGACTTTTATATCTGGAATCCTTCTTGCAATATAATCCTGTAAAAAATCTAGATTATCCTGTAAATAATCCAAAACCTGATCTAACCATTCATCTCCTAAATTATAAGCCGCTTCAAGCCCAGCATAGCCAAATAAATTAGGATTAGGCACAATACCTGATTGTATACTCATAAAGTTATCACGGAGATTCTTATTTGGAATAATAATAGAAGAAACTTCTAAACCTGCTAGATTAAATGTTTTACTTGGCGACATGCAAACTATAGAATTCTGTTCAAATTCAGGAGATATAGAAGCAAATGGAGTATGTTTATGGCCCTTAAAAAGTATCTCACAATGGATTTCATCTGAAATGACAATTCCGCCATTTCCAATTACAATTTCTCCCATCCGAACTATTTCTTCCCGTGTCCACAGACGCCCCACTGGATTATGAGGATTACAAAATACGATAGCCTTTATACGTCCAGGACTCAGTAAACGTCCAGATTTTGGTTAAAATTTCCTTTCCAGATCTTCAAAGTCCATTTCATAACGGCCGTTAACCAATTTAAGGCCATTATTTACTATTTGACAGCCGCTTCCTTTAACTGCTGGGAAAAATGGGTGATAAACTGGTTCCTGCAGTATAATTTCATCTCCAGGGTGAGTCAAAGAACGGATGGCAATATGCAGCGCAGGAACAACACCCGGAGTAAAAACTATCCATTCCGGCTCAATTTTCCATTTGAATTTTCGCCACATACGTTCAACCACAGCATTTATGACATTTTCACCAGGCTGAGTATAACCATAAAATGGATGTTCAGCCCGTTTTTTAAGCGCTTCTACAATGGGTTCCGCGACTGGAAAGTCCATATCAGCCACCCACATAGGAATAATATCTTCATGTCCAAATATGGATTGAACTAAGTCCCATTTGTAGCAGTCTGTCTTTTTTCTATCACATATTTGATTAAAATCATATTTCATTTTATACCTCAGTCGAATTTCAGGGATCACAATATAATATGTTAATTATTTGAAAAAAATTTAAGCCCTATGATCCCTGTTATTATAATAAAAATACAGGCAACTCTACCCATCTCTTTTGAGTCTCCTAATATTAACATTCCTACAATTGCTGTGCCAATTGCTCCAATTCCAGTCCAAATTGCATATCCCGTTCCAATTGATATCGATTTTAGAGCCAATGAAAGTAGATACAAGCTCAATATCATCAATCCTGCTGTAATTACACTTGGAATAATTTGAGTAAAACCTTCTGTAAATTTTAACCCAACTGCCCACCCCATTTCCATAATTCCAGCCAGAACCAGATAAATCCAAGGGTTTAATGGCATTATATCATTCAATTTATTCAATACCCTTCAATCGCAATGCATCGTGCAATAAAGAGTTTCCATCACACAGATAACAATGATTTTCTGTTCCCCAAGGTACCTGGTATTCATATACAATTTCTGCTGCTTCTAAAATTGTTTCAACGTACCATTCTGCCGAAGGTGCTCGATGGCCTTCCAGTTTAGAACCAGGGTTTGGAGTCCACACGAATGGAATAACATTAGCTCCTAACGAAGATAAAACTCTTATTCCTTCTAGAAATGTCTCTTTAGTTTCTAAACCCATAACCATGGCGACATATACATGTCCTCTGCCAAAAATTTCCACTGCTTTTTCAATAGATTCAACAAACTCATCGTGAGAAGTGGTCGCTGATTTTCCAGGACATACTGCTTTATATGTCCGTTCATCCCATACTTCCATAGCATAGCCAAGTGATTGAATACCAGTGTCATAATAGCGCTGAATATTGTTTCCTTTTGCAGGAGCGGGAAGGATAACACCAGGGACTTTTTCAAATCCAGTGTGTTCCTTAATGGAGGATATTATCTGCGAAACAACTTCAACCTCTTTTCCACTTATATAACATCCTCCAGTGATATTTACATGATTAACACTTCCTTCTGACCATGCAGCTGCAGCTACTTCACCAATATCCTGCACATCTTTTTTCCGAATTACGGAGTTGTATGTTTTGGATGTTGAAACAAGATTGCAAAATTTACATTGTTTATTATCCTTAAAATTAGCACAGTAATTTTGAAAACAGAAAAAAAGACAATCATCTCCTCCAATTTGCCCCATTTTAACCATATCTTTCCCATTAGTTGTTTTTTTATCGTAATATTGAGGTCTTTCAATCCATTTTACTTCACAGATTTTATTATCGTTAAAGTACAGGTTTAATTTGTTATCTTCTTTTTTCACATTGTAGGGTGATTTTGAATTTAAACGGAACTGTACGACNNAGGTAGTTTTACATCAATGTGATTTTCAAAATCCCATCCAAAAAGCCCATGATTTTGTTCTTTATATTCTGTTCCTAATCCTTCCAAACTTTTAGGGTCAGCACGGATTCCCTCAGTAAGAAGTGCTGCCTTTAATAAAAGATAATTTTCCATTTTTTTAAATCCTCCATTTTAAGCAGTTATTTTGCTCTGAAGTCATCATTTAGTTNNTAATGATAAATTGTTTACTGTTGCTCACCAGTATATAACAATTGTTATATTATAGAAAATAAATCACTCTCAAAAATAGAACGTATTTTAAAAAAATAGTTTTTATGAGTCTTCTTCTTCGGCTTCTTCTTGAATTAACTCATATATCTTCTTTATAGCATCTTCGATTAGCATAGGTATTATTATAGGCTGAATTCCATGTGCTATAAGTTTATCTCCAGCTCCACGACCTACCTGGCTGACTAGTACTCCATCAACGTCTGAAATCACTTTTATAGTGTCCTCAGTGGTACTTCCACCAGAAGGATTGCATGAAGGCGTGTTCTTTCGAAGCTCCAGAACTTTATAGCTACCGTCATCCTTAAGTTCAACTATTAAAAACTGATTTGCTCTACCAAAATGCTGATTTACAAATTTTCCATCGCTAGTTGCAATTGCTACTTTATGGGACATGTTAAGACCTCACTATTAATATAGAGCTCATTATATTTCAATTTAATAATGAATCAAAATAAAGACTTAAAACTTCATTTAATTATAAACCATTAAAGCATCAGAATAAAAAAATTAAGAACATTGATGTCCTTAATCTACTTTTTTACCCGCATCAGGACCCGGCTGTACTGAATAAATTTCCTCTACTTTTAGTAAAACCGCTGCTTTAGGGGCAAGCTGGCTCATTACACTTGTAGCCCAGTCTACAGCATCATCAAAGTATTTACCTGATTCAACTATTTCAACAGTACCTTTAAACTGGTATGGTGCTTTTGAAGCGTCTCTTACTACTAAACTTGCTTTTGGGTTTTTTTCAAGGTTTTTACGGGTTTTATTCAAGTAATTATCCACGATTAAAATTGTATTATTATCAATTGGTCTTGCAAATCCAATTGGTACAACGTTAGGAACTCCGTCTGGAGTTGCAGTTGCAAAGAAAACTACGTTATCTTTTTCTATAGCATCTTTCATTTCTTCTGTAAGTACCATTTAAATCACCTATGCTATGTATAACAATTGTTAATATATAACGGTTTGCAAAATTTATCTTAAAAATCAACCAATTGACTAAAAACATTAAAGATATACATCATCATGATAAAATTTATAAAGATTATAACTATAGTTATAAAGAGGTCAGCTTAAAATCAAAATATTACAAAATTTAGAGCAATTTGATATCAGTTTAAATTCATATATTTTTAAATCAAACAAATCAGGAGAAATATTATGGTTAATGTAAAATTCTTAGCACGCTTTAGAGATATCACAGGAGAAAGGTCTGTATCTATTGAACACAATGGAAGCATCACAGACTTAATGAACACCCTCACTGAAAAATACGGGAATGAATTTAAAGATGCTTTATTTGATAAAGAAGGGAATCTACGAGATTACATGAAAATAATCGTAAACGGCGAAGATGTAGAGTCAAATGGAGGCTTAGAATCAAATGTCGGAGACAATGATGAAGTTGTAATCTTCCAGACCATTGCAGGGGGCTAATTCCCTTCCAAATATTTTTCAGTTAGTTTTTATAAAATCTATTTTTAAATCCCTAATCGCCATTATTATAACCATATCTTATTAATTCTATCACAGATTTATTCAAATTATTTATTTTTATAAACAAATCCGCATATAAAAATAAAAAGTTCCAAATAAGAATTAAATATAATATTCACGAGAATGAACCATTAATATACTCATTTAAAAATAAAAATAATGATTTAAAGTAAAATATCTTCTTTTGGAAATCTTACCTTTGGAGTTGGCTCATCGGAACCATATCCCAGTAAAACAAGTACAGTAGGTACAATATTAGATGGCAAGCCCAGAATCTCCGAATAGGCCACAGGATCAAATCCCTGAACAATACATGAATCTATATCCAATGATTTAGCAGCGTAGATTCCCTGTGTCGCTGCAATAAATACATTCTTCTGTGCTTCACAGAGCCTTGCTTCTGGAGGGATACGGCCAGTTAAATTATCTGCAGCCATTTCATAGAATTTAATGGTTTCTTCAGGTGCCCCTCCGGCCTTCATACCATTTATTATCGTTTCAGCCAATCCCGGCAGATCTGTATTAGCACAGAATACCAGTACATGAGAACATTCAGCTATATGCTTTTGATCCATTGAATTTTGGTATAATTTTTCTTTTAATTCATTATCAGATACAACTTTAACTTTCCAAGGTTGTAGATTAAGTGCAGAAGGTGAAAGCCTTATCATTTCAAGGATCTCATCTATTTTTTCATCATCAATTTTTCTATCTTTATATAATCTAGCAGCATACCTTTTCTGTACTAATTCTTTAAATTCCATTAATGATTCACTCACCTTTTTATTTTTTAATCAAGATTATTTATGAACTTTAAATTATTTAAAACGTGCGATATCGTAAATTATATATCATACCTGTTGCGAAGCATATCTAAAACATTAAAAAATACTTTAAAAATCGTTTTAAGCCCAAATCAAATATTATGAAAATTATCTTATTTTTCAATTTTTACAAGGCAAAATTTTTATATAATAAAATATAACAATTGTTATATAGATGCAGAGTTAGAATCAGGGGGAATTATTCATTCACATAGGTTACCTATCAACCATATATCACACTTCATTTATCTTAAAAAACGAACCTTTAGGAAATTTAGATAATTATGATTTGAAATGGACGCTGTTTGCCACAGGGCCTGCAATGAAAGATGCATTTGCTTCAGGAGATCTAGACGTAGGTTATATTGGCCTCCCCCCAATCATGATTGGACTTGAAAATGGTTTAAAGGTTAAGTGTGTTGGCGGAGGGCATGTAGAAGGAACAGTAATGGTTGCCCCACACCATTATAAAACTTTTGATGAATTAGGCAGCGTAAATGCTGTTTTAAAACAATTTGAAGGGAAAAAAATCGGAACACCATCGAAAGGATGTATACATGATGTTATAATACGCGAAATGACTAAAGACCTTGATATTGAAATTAAAAACTTTGCATGGGCTGATTTTATACCAGATGCAATAGAAGAAGTAGAAATAGCCGCAGGTGTTGGAACACCGTCCCTTGCATCAGTCACCTCCAGAAGATTCGCTTCTAAGGTTGTTATTCCACCACATAAGTTATGGCCTTACAATCCAAGCTATGGAATAGTGGTAAGAGAAGAATTAATAGACGAATCACCAGAATTTATAATAGATTTTCTGAAAGCTCATGAAGAAGCGTGTAATTTAGAAAGATTACATCCTGAGCAAGCAGCAGAAATAGCTCTAAAAGAAGTTAAAGTTGTTAATAAAGATTTTGTGCTTGATACGTATAAAATATCCCCAAAGTACTGCGCAGGCATTCCTGATGAATATATAGAGTCCACACTTAAATTTATACCAGTTCTTCAAAGGTTAGGTTATATGAAAGGGAATCTCAAACAGGAAAACATATTTAACCTTGAATTTATTAAAAACATTCACCCAGAGCCCGCTCATTACTAAATAACCCCATAGTTGCATTTATCTTCGAATGTTCAATTCCCTTTCAATTTCGTGATTTATTCTGTTTAGTTCGTCCTGAACCTGCCTAATATGTTCTTTTTCATTTTCAGCTTTATTTTTAAGTTCATTATATCTGTTTTCATCTTTTTGCGGATCAATGGCATTTATCTGGTTGTTCCAGTATCCTATTTGTTTTTTAACTGCATCCAGATATTCCATTTCAACGCGTTTCATATTTTTGAGTCTAGTAATACGGATCCTGCTGGTTTCTTCATTTACTTTTTTATTATAATCTTGTGGAGACATGAATATATTATGTTTTAATAATTATAAAAAAATTGTTAATAGTAGTTATATATCATACATGATTTAAAATAGGGGGTGTTTTAATTTGCAAATCATTGGGGAAAATTACCTGAAAATTACAAGCATGGACGTAACTAACTCTTTAATTAAAGTTTACAAGTATGATAATTAGTATTTACGTTCTTTTCCTTTATGTTCTTTTTCCTTCTCAATTTCTTTATCTATACTGTTTAATTCATCTTTAATTTGCTTAATAAGTGTTTCTTCGTTTTTTATTTTTTCTTTAAGTTCATCGTATCTTTCTTTATCTTTTTGAGGATCAGTAACCCTTAACTGGTCTTCCCAGTATTTTTTTTGTTTTTTTATAACCTCTGAAAATTCTTTTTCTGATTTTTTTCGTTCCCTGTATGTTTTAATTATTTCATCACGAGTTTTTTGCATTCTTTCTGCTAATGTATCATGTTTAAGGACTTGTTTATCTATCCTTTCTTTTTCATCATGCATATTCCCATCTCATAATATCCTCAAATACTTGATTATATGATAATATTTAATGACCATTGTATTTTTTATAAAATTCAATTCTTCCTTCAGTATGCTTCAACGCTTTTTCGAGTTTCTTTAGGATTATCTCTTCATTTTCTAATGTTTTTTCAAACTTTTTACGTCGTGAAGTGTCATAATATTCAGTATTTTCTAATTCACTGCGCCAGTATTTCTGGTGTTCTTTTACCAAATTTATATACCCCTCTTGTGATTTTTTAAGTTCTTTGAGGGTTTTAACGATTTCTTTAGATGTATCCTCATATTCTTTCTGTGCCTTTTTTAGTTCCTCGATTTTTTTTGTTAAGTTTCCTTCATTTCGTTGATGCATAGTATAAGTTTGTTTTTTAATACATTAATAAAATTTTGATCTTTAAAAAGGTTCAAAATTATCTTTTTTTCTTAAAAATAATCCTATTCTAATTATTTGCTTGTTTAATATGATCTAAAAAGTTTAGAATTTAACATAAATTGAAATCCTAAAAATAAACACATTATTTTATATATTTATAAATCAAATGACATTTTAAACTCTATTAGAGTTAATTAGCTAATTTCAATTACATTTCAATATTTTTGTGCGTGTTATCACACTATCTAAATTTTTTTATATAAAGATATAATAGTTACTTGATTCATAAAAATTAACATTCAAAGTAAGATTTCAATTATAATTTGTTGCAAATCACAATTAACAGTATTATAGGCGATTTAAATGCCAAATGGTAGTGGAATTGATGAAATGTACAGCATGCGAAAATCAAAAATTTTCGCTCTACAAAATCCTAGGTTTTGTAAACATTTCCGAACCCAAAAATCAAAGATTGTTTGGAAGTTATCAAAATTCATTCTGAATTTCGAGGACTCCAAAATTGAAAATTTTGGAAGCATAAAATGACAGATCAAAGCGAAAAAGCGTTTAAAGACAATCCTAAAAAGATAAAAAAAATTCCAATAGTAGGTATTGGCTCATCTGCTGGAGGGCTGGAAGCTTTAGGAAAAATGTTCAATAATATGCCCTCTGATTCTGGAGCAGGATTTGTCCTGATTCAGCATTTAGATCCATCCCATAAAAGTTCTATGACCGAACTACTTAGAAGATATACAGACATGGAAGTTTTTGAAATAGAAGATGGAATGGCAGTTGAACCGAATAAACTGTATGTCATTCCCCCCAATAAAAATGTAGGGATTATAAAGGGAGTATTACATCTTGCTGCTCCTAAAGAACCCCATGGCTTAAGAAAACCCATTGATTTTTTCTTTCAAGCATTGGCAGAGGATATGGAAGAATGTTCAATTGGTATTGTTCTTTCAGGATTTGGCTCAGACGGCACTATTGGTATAAGGTCCATTAAAAGTATGGGCGGGATGTTAATAGCTCAAGACCCTGATTCAGCAGTATCTGGAAGCATGCCCTCCAGTGCGATAGATACAGACCTTGTAGACTATATTGCGCCGCCGGAAAAGATACCAGAAGATTTAATTTCCTATATAAAACAATTGGGCAAGAATCCCCCTCAAAGAATAATTGGAAAAGACAAAGAAGCCACCAATTCACTTCAAAAAATTCTTATTTTAATTAGAAACAGGACAGGACATGATTTTTCTCTTTATAAAGAGAGTACTATAAATAGGCGGATTGCAAGGAGAATGAATGTTTATCAGATAGATAATGTATCTGATTATCTTAAATACATCCAGCAGAACCCTAAAGAAATCAATACATTATTTAAAGAGCTTTTAATCAATGTTACAAGCTTTTTTAGGGATCCTAACGCTTTTGAATCCTTTAAAAATAAATTAATATCAGAAGTACTTGATAAAAAGTTGGACGGAGACGGAGTTCGTGTGTGGATTCCAGGTTGTTCCACAGGAGAAGAAGTTTATTCTATTGCCATGAGTATTCAGGAGTACCTGGATGAATCTGGGAAACACTTGGAAATTCAGCTTTTCGGTACAGATATAGACGACAATGCCATTGATATTGCTCGAAGTGCGACTTATCCGAGTACAATTGTCTCAGAGATTGATCCTGAACGTTTAAACAAATTTTTTAGCAAAAAAGGCGAGAGTTATAAAGTTAAAAAAAATATAAGAGAAATGGCAATATTTGCCCCCCACGATGTTCTTATCAATCCGCCATTCAGTAAACTCGATGTTATATCCTGCAGAAATGTTTTAATTTACATGAATAAAGATGCACAGAAGAAAATGTTATCTGCGTTTAATTATGCTCTGAGACCGGGAGGTATCCTGTTTCTTGGCCCATCAGAAAGCATAAGTAATTTTGTGGAATCATTTACTACTCTAGACAATAAATGGAAAATTTACAAATCTAAAAAGACAGAAGATACTCCCTCCGGAGACTTCGTTAGATTCCCTTATGCTAAATTACCGCAGGATTACACGACCACTGAAGATTTAGAAATAATTGGAAAAACAGACACAAATATTGGCAAAAACGTTGAAAAGCTGCTGATTGAAAAATATGCTCCCCCCACAGT
>DADN01000083.1:0-7490 GCA_002509665.1 Methanobacterium sp. UBA8 | reverse complement strand
TCTGCAATAAATGAAGCAGTTTTAAAAAATAAAGAAGTAAAATATAAAAACCTGAATGTTAAAACTAATGGAAATTACCAATCAATCGACCTAGCAGTAAGACCCATTGATAAACCAAAAATAATGGAAAACCTGTTAATGGTTACATTTATAGACACACAACTTTCAGAAAAGGAAAAAGAAAAACTTCCTGAAACTACCCCTAAAAAGGATATACGTATTAAAGAACTTGAAGAAGAGTTAAGAGTTACAAAAGAAAGGCTCCATACAACCATAGAAGAACTTGAAACTTCAAATGAAGAGCTTAAATCTGCAAATGAAGAATTACAATCCATGAATGAAGAGCTGCAGAGTACCAATGAAGAATTAGAAACATCTAAAGAAGAACTGCAGTCTTTAAATGAAGAACTGCTGACTGTAAACACAGAGCTTCAAAACAAAGTTGACCAGCTTTCTGAAGTTAACGATGATATGAACAACCTCTTAAACAGCATTGAAATTTCTACCATATTTGTGGATAAAGATATTAAAATAAAGCGCTTTACAAAGGAAACAACAAAATTAATCAATCTCATACCTTCAGACGTAGGAAGACCGCTAAAAGACATTGTATCCAATGTTGAATATAAGGACCTGATTAAAGACATTAAAGAAGTGATGGACAGAGTTATTTTCAAGGAAAAAGAAGTTCGTACAGCAGACGATAAATGGTATCTTGCACGCATAATACCCTATAAAACTTTAGAAAATATCATTGACGGGGCTGTAATTACTTTCACAGATATCAGTGAACAAAAAGAAGTGCAGAAACTTGCAAGTGAACTGGAATATGTAAAAAGCATTGTAGATACTGTTCGTGAGCCTCTTATAATCTTAGACGATGAATTTAAGGTTATATCTGCAAATAAATCATTTTACGACAAATTTAGAGTTGAAAAAGAATTAACTGAAGGAAAATTGCTCTACAAACTTGGAAATAATCAATGGGATATTCCACCACTGCGAGAATTATTAGAGGAAATACTCCCTAAAAACCATAAATTTGAAAATTTTGTAGTTGAGCATGATTTTCCAGAAATAGGGCATAAAAAGATGCTTTTAAATGGTAGAAAACTTCAAGAAAAGCGATTAGGTGGTAAAACCATAGAAAAAGGATTGATCCTTCTTGCAATTGAAGATGTAACCGCTAATTAAAAACATTAAGATAAATAACTGCCATTATTCATATTAAAACTATAAATTAATATTACTCCATAGTAAATCATTGAATATTAAATTTTCAATGATTTACAAAAATTCTCTAAATTTGGGGGGGGGGAAAGGAGAGCTTGTAATAATGGATAATAAAGAAGAAATGCGTTCCATTGCTGAAGAAAGGCTGCGTGAAAAAACAGAAAAATTGGGAAATATCCCAAAAGATGTCGATGCTCTGATTCATGAACTTCAAGTACATCAAGTTGAACTGGAAATGCAAAATGAAGAGCTTAGAGAGTCTCGAAAAGAATTAGAAAAATTACACGAGAAATATTATGACCTTTACAATTCTGCACCCGTTGGATATTTTACACTTGATGCAACCAGTGCAGTCACCGAGTTAAATAGTACTGGAGCAGAATTATTAGGTTTTGATAAAAATTATCTGATTAAAACATTATTTAGATGGTATATAACTCCAGACTACTCAAAAACGTTTCTGGATCATCTTAAACAAGCTATAAAAACAGGTGCGAAACAGGTATTTGATCTCGGGCTAATCCGGAAGAATGGAATTGTTTTTTATGCACATGTTGAGATGATGCCCCAGTTTAACCCAGAAACTATTTTTAAAATAGCAGTTGTTGATATTACTGGGCGAAAAAAGTTAGAAGATGAATTAAAACGTTCTAATGATGAACTGCAGCAATTTGCATATGTGGCATCTCATGATTTACAGGAACCTTTAAGAACCATTGCAAGCTTTACACAACTTTTAGCGAGGCGTTATGAGGGTAAACTTGACAGTGACGCTGATGAATTTATTGGTTATATTGTAGATGCTTCAATTAGAATGAAACAGCAGATCGAAGATTTGCTGGAATTTTCAAGAGTAATGACTAAAGGAAGTAATTTTGAAAAAATAAACCTTGAAAAAACCATTAAACAGATTATTTCCAGTTTAAGTGTGCTTATTAAGGAAAATGATGCCAAAATTACCTATAATCATTTGCCAGAAATATATGCTGATTCCAGGCAAATTGCCCGATTATTTCAAAACATTATAACTAATTCCATTAAATTTAAAAAACCAGATGAACCACCTACAATTCATATTTCAGTAGAAAAAGATGAAAAAACCAAGGAATATGTTTTCAGTATTTCAGATAATGGCATTGGAATAGATCCAAAATATCAAGATCGAATTTTTACGATATTCCAGAGACTTCACACAATGGAGGAATATCAAGGAACTGGAATTGGGCTCTCAGTTGCTAAAAGGATAGTTGAGTGCCACGGAGGCCGTATATGGGTGGAATCTGAATTAGGTAAGGGATCGACTTTTTATTTTACGTTACCTATCAATCCAAAAAATAACTAATCTTCATTTTTCAGCTCAGCAACCTTGAAGAATGCCGCCCATAAATGTTTACAGACAAAACTACCCGGCTCTTTTTCACTTCTGTATTGATAATCATCACAGTCACAGAGCCACATATTTTCATTCATGCTGACCTGATATGTATCATCTTTAGAGCCCTGTACGCTGAAGATCATTAAATCATCGTCGAATAATTCAATTTCAACATTACCTTCATGGTATAATTTAAAACCTTCATTCATCCTGTTTCCCATTGGTTAATCCTCTGTTGTTTACTTTTATTTTTGTATTAACTCAATTTTTAGATAATTCTATATTTATGTTAATATTTACTTAATAATAAAAATATTTCAACAAAATTTATCTTTCCATTTCCATTAGATCAAACATCTGTTCAAGTATAAAAAGAGTCCCTTCTTTATCAAGTGGTTTATTATCGTTACCACATTTTGGTGAGTATATACATGCAGGGCATCCTTCTTCACAGGTACAATCCCTTACAAGTTCATAAGTCATGCGGGTTATTTCTTCAATTAAATGGAATGCTTTCTCAGTTAATCCGATACCCCCTTCAAATCCATCATAAATGAAAATTGTTGCCATTTTTGTATCCGGGTGGCTAGGTGTAGAAACTCCACCAATGTCAAATCTATCGCACATAACGTGAAATGGAATAATAGCTATCATGGCATGTTCAAGCCCGTGGATACCGCCTTCAAAAATTTCTTTTCGATCTATAGCACATCTAAGACCTTCTGCAATATTTTCAGGTAAAGTAAACCACATGCCTTTTGTTTTAAACTGAATTGGCGGAAGTTTAAGGTTCCGCACGCTGACTATTTTACTCCTTTCTATTACCTTATATTTAGGGTAATATTCACTTACTTTAAGTTCTCCAAAGGAAATATTCAGATTTCCAATAGTCCTTTTTTCAAATTCTTTAAATATTTTAATGTCAATGTCCTTTTGAACGCTTGTATGACTGTTTACATCTTTTTTAACTACTTTTATAATGTTTTTAGCCAGATTAAATTCTCTTACAATATAAGTTTCGCCCTGATTAATTAAAACTGCCCCGTGGTGTGCTTCAGTGTATGCTTGTCTTTTATCCATAGTTTCAAGGACTTCCCCTTTGTAGTATACCTTAAATATTTCGTCTGAAGTATTTCCCAGGTTAACCTTAAACGGAGGGTATTCTGATCCGGAGTAAACCCATCCTTTATTTGTCTTTTCAATTAATTTCGAATTTTTTAAGGATTTTAAATGTTCTTCTACATCAGTTTCAAAGTCGATTTTCATCAGGTTTGGTTTTACAGGCATTTCCTTTGCAGCGCACATTAAATGCCCTTTTATAATTTGAAAATTAGACAGGTCAATTATAGCATGCTCGTGGGGCTTATCGAAGAAGACATCGGGATGTTTCATAAAGTACTGGTCTAACGGATTTTGAAAGGCAACGAAAGTTACAAGGGAATCAGAAGTACCCCTACCTGCTCTACCTGCCTGCTGCCATATTGACATTAACGTGCCGGGATAACCTGATATGATGACGCTGTCCAGTGAACCAATGTTTATACCTAATTCGAGAGCATTGGTAGCAGTTACGCCTCTTAGTTTACCATTTTTAAGGTTATTTTCTATTTTACGTCTATCTTCTGCCAGGTAACCCGCCCGGTATGCAGAGATTTTATTTGCAAGTGATTCGTCAATTTCTGCAATTTCCTTTTTAGAACGCCTTGCAATTAGTTCTGCCATTTTCCTTGAAGTAGTAAAGCAGAGGGTTTGTAATTTATTCAATACAAATAACTGGAACAGACCCTGAGATTCTACGTGTGTTGTGGTCTTTCCCACACCGTCATAATATGGATTATAGAATATGAAATGTTTTTTTCCTTTGGGGGAACTATCTTCAGATATTAGATTAAATTTAAGGCCTGTTAATTTCTCGCTGAATTCAACAGGATTTGCTAAAGTAGCTGTGGATAAAATAAATTGTGGATCAGACCCGTAATAGTTGCAGATCCTCTGAAACCTCCTCAGTAAGAATGCAACGTTGGACCCGAAAACACCCCTGTACTGGTGTGCTTCATCTATTACAACGAATTTAAGATTACTGAAGAAATTTTCCCACTGGTGGTGCCATGGTAAAACATTGTGTAATTCATAGGGGTTAGTTATAATTATTCTGGAATCTTTTCTAATCTTCCTTTTTTTTGTGGGGGTAGTGTCTCCATCATATACTTCTGGATTTAAATTCATTCCGCAGTACTTTTCAAGCTCTTTCATTGATTTGAGCTGGTCATTTGCAAGGGCCTTTGCTGGATAAATATAAAGTGCTGTAGCATCCTTATTCTGACTTAATTTTTCAAAAATAGGTATATTGAAGGCAAGGGTTTTACCAGATGCAGTAGGGGTGGTTATAATTACATTTTTACCGCCTCGAAGCAGGTCTATGGCGCTGCACTGGTGTTTATACAGTTTTATATTATTTTTGTGCAAGTAATTCTTTATAAATTGTGGTAAAACAGCTTTAGTATCTCCGTAAACGGCTTCTTGTGGTTTTAGGATACGTGTATGTTCCAGCCTGTTTTTATACCACTTTTTTGATTTCAATGAGTTTAATGTCTTTTCTATCATTAATTAGTTCCCTGCTTAGGTTGTCTTAAGTCAAAATAAGAATATATTCCAATTTTAAAAAATGGAATATAAAATCCAAGTTTTAAGCCTCTTTTCATCATTATACGTAAAACTAGAATTTATACTTTTTCTTTCTTGAATCGGTTATTAATTTGTATAATAAATTTAAAATGAAACTATCTTAGCTAATATTAAAGATAAAAATAGGGATAATTTACATAAATTACCATGAGTTTTTGATTATTCCCTTTCAATATCTACACCGACAGGGCAGTGGTCAGACCCCATCACCTCTGGAAGTATGTACGCGAATTTTACTTTATCTTTAAACTCCTCATTTACAAAGAAATAATCCAATCTCCATCCTACATTTCTACTTCTGGCACCTCCTCTGTAACTCCACCATGTATATTGTTCTGGGTTTTTATTGAACATTCGGAGTGTATCAACATACCCCTGACTTAGAAATTTATCAATCCATGCACGTTCTATGGGTAAAAAGCCTGAATTTTTTTCATTTGCTTTTGGCCTTGCAATATCTATCTCTTTATGGGCGGTGTTCAGGTCTCCGCAGATTACCACGTTTTTACCATTTTCTTTTAATTTATTGGCATAATCAAGGAGTGCGTCGTAGAATTCTAACTTGTATGCAAGTCTTTCATCGGACATTTTGCCGTTTGGGAAATATATGTTGAGGAGGACAAAATCTTCATAATCTGCAATCAGTATCCTGCCTTCACTGTCAAATTTTGAAATCCCAAAGCCATATTCTACGTTTTTTGGCTTTGTTTTGCTGTATATTGCCACTCCGCTGTAGCCCTTCTTTTCTGCCTCGCAAAAATAGGCATGGTATCCCTCAATACTTTTTAAGGCTCTTGGAAGCTGTTCCCTTGCAGCTTTTGTTTCCTGAATGCATAATATATCGGGACTTTCAGCTTGAATCCATTCAATGAATCCTTTTTTGTGCACGGCCCTTAAACCGTTTACGTTCCATGATAAAATTTTCATTTTCATACTTTCATTCCGTGTTCTTTAGATTTGAGATGTAAAAATATTTTTAAATTTTTTTTATGATTAACTATTACATATCATAACTTGAGGATTGCTTATTTTTTTATTTTTGGGTGTAAATTATTTTAATTATGTTTTATAAATAATATATAGAAAATTAAGTTGATAGATCATTTCTAATGATTATGACTTTATTTTAAAAGTTTAAGATTTGTTATTACTTATAATAAATTTAATAAGTGATGAAAATTAAAAGTAACTGCATTATATAACATCGAATAGGGAGAGATTAATAAATTGAAACGTTTGAACACTTATTTAATAATTTTGCTAGCCGTTGTGGTAATTATTATTTTTGCGGTGAATTTGGGAGGCAACGGCTTAGGAACACACTCAAATCATTTTGACAATGGGGAAATTTCTTTTGATTATCCTGCGGCCCTGACTGAAGTTAATGGAACTGGGTCTAATATAACGTCATTTTCGGATGATTCTGGATTGAAAATTACAGTTGTTAAAGAACGTGTACCTAAAGGATATAATTTGGCTAATCAGATCCAGTTGAACGGTGTTGGGACTGTTGATAAGAATTTCCAGATTGTATCTACTAAAAATGTAACTGTAAATGGAGTCACTGGTTATGAAACCGATTATAAATTACAGGACGGTAATGTATCAAAACTACGAAAAGAGGTATGGTTCCAGAAAAATAATGCACTTTATGGTGTAATTTATACTGGTCCTGGTAGTGCTTCAGGTAGCTCTGGATTAGATGTTAGTGCTGCTGGAAATGAATTAAACACAATAGTTAACAGTATTCAAATAAACGATAGTGTAACTAATAAAAATAAAGTTGTAGGATGGGCTGAACTTATAATGCCTACTATAGGTGGAGATTGGGAGATAACAACCCATTCTGTAAATGATCCTGCTGTTTACTTTATACAAACAAGTTACTATCCTGGAACAAACGGGCAAACTGCTTTATTAGGGCATCATACATCACATTCTGCTCCATTTAGTGGAATAACTCAACTAAAAGTTGGAGATCCTTTAATAATTAAAGATTACCTAACTCAGAAAAAATACACTTATGAAGTCACATCTAATGGTGATGATATAAGGTGGGGAGCTAAAGGTGTTTCCCTCGGATATCAGTCAGTAAGTACTCCTGAATTATGGTTGATAACCTGTTGGCCTACTGGATATTCTAGAGCAGCATATATCGTTCACAGTAAACTTGTTTCAGTTGACCCGTTATAGTAAG
>DADN01000026.1 GCA_002509665.1 Methanobacterium sp. UBA8 | reverse complement strand
TGCAACCGCAGTACGAAGCTACAGTAAATCTTACAGTAGCAGCTGGAGCAGTGGAAAAGGAACCGGTGATTGTTGGGATAACAGTTACGCACTTTACGGTTCATTAACTTCTTCAGGTACTAAGGCAAGAATCGTTCAGTATGCTAACAGCTACGTGAGCAACCACCGTTCTGTTGAGGTATGGGATGGTAGCAGCTGGGTTGACTATGACTACAAAGGAAATGGCTACTCAAACAGGTACTATGCCACCAGCCATGATTCATCAGCTACTGTAATTGAAGGCTAGTTAAACTCTTAAAATAAGTAAACTCGTAAAATCAGATTGTTTAACAGTTGTAATAACAACTGTTAACTACCTATTTTTTTAAAAGATCTATTTTGTTTTATAATTTGCTCTTGAAATAATGATTTTAGCAGAAAAAACATAATTTTAGCTATATTCACAGAAACACAATATTGATAAATACTGTTAAAACTAATCAGAGATAGAGAAATTAGAATTTTCATAAAAACAGATTAAAAAAATGGTAAAATAGATTATAAAGATCTTAAATTTACTTAAAATATTATATGTACTTTAACTTTCAGATAATTTTAGAATGTCAAATTACATTTAATCTAATCTTAATCACCATTTTATAAATTGAAAATCAGTACTGCTGTGAGGGGATGTAAAACGAAAAAATATCAATCAATGATAATAATCCTTATCTTAGGAGCCTTTATCTTAGTAACAGTTTTTATGAGTGGATGTACAGATCTCACTGGAACTGCAGCACCGGTTAATAAAACCAGCACTGGAGGAAATTTTGAAAATGAATGGGTGAAATTCCAGTACCCTTCCCAGTTATTCATTATTGATAACTCCAACAGCACCAATTGTAAACTTGAAATTTACAACAGTTCTAACACCATCATTGAAAACATGATAGGTGAAGTATTTTACTGTAAAAGTAATAGGACCGATTTATCATCCTTTACTAAACGGAAAAGTATCAAAATAGATGGTAAATCCGGAATTAAAATTGAAGACAATCTCCAGGTTTGCAGTTATGTCTTTCTGAACTCCGACTACACTGATGTTCAAACCATGATATTGAACTTCAATGCACAGAACTATCTTGATACCTACCAGAAAATAGCTGACACCATGGTTATAAAGAAAATTCCCAGTTAACTCATATTACGTATTAAATCATATTGTAATGCTCAATTAAATTAGTTATAGTTCAATTATATCAGTTATAGTTCAATTGAATCATATTGTAGTATTTCTGGTGAATTATACTTCACTATTTTATATAAATTTATTATTTGAATTGAATTTTTAGTTTAATAGTAAAAAATAATTATAAAAAAAATATTCATTATAATAACAGGTTTTCTAAGAAAAAAAGAAAAATTTAGCTTCCAGTCTGGAAGCTATTGAGTATCTGGTCTGTATCACTTTTCAGGTTCTCCAGCGACCCCCCGGTTACAAAGGATATGGTGTAGATGTAATTGTCTTTACTGAAGATTACCAGTTTAACTTCACCTAACTTACCCCTTTCAGGACCTCCCATTTCGTCGATATCAAGTACTGTGGCCTGAACACCATCAATGCTGCGATTAGTTTCATTGAAGACCTTCCCTGTTGTGAAATAAATATTATTATTTTTAACCTGGTCCACTGAAGTTCCATTAACAGAAATACGGGTAATGGTAACCACAGAACGGTTGGTGGTGTTTTCTGTACTGTTCTTTTCCCCCTGAATCAGTACACCAGGGGTACGTTCTTGAAATGACCAACCATTGGGATAATTAAATGAGATCTCATTTCCATCGCTATCTTTACTGGTGTAATGAGTTCCAGAGGTCATTATATTATAACCCAAAACCAGCAATATTATTAAAACTACTGTGATTATCGCAATGAATTTTTTCTTCAAATATCACACCTCAATAAGTTACTAATTCCAATATATAGTTGAACCCTAATAAAAACATGTCCCTAAACTACCAAATAGGTTTAAATCTCAAACAACCGGTTTATAGCGCTATTTTAAATAAAAAAATTCTGTTTCACAGGAGCATCAGCCGAAAATGTTTATTATAACTTCTGATATAGTAGTACTATAAGTTTAAAGTGGTAGCAGCGTCCTGTTACTAGATTAAGTCCATATTGTTGTTATTTGAAAATGGTGGTAAGTTTGGACAAAATTGATGAATTATACTACGAGGGTCATCTCAAAAAAATAGAAGCTTCTCCATTAAAAAGTGCATTATCTCATAAAGAAGCTAAGCTATGGTTAAAAGAAGCTGAAGAAACTTTTGAAAGTGGTTTTTATCGTTCTTCCAGGGTTTCAACCTATATGGCTGTTCTTCATGCAGCACGTTCTGTTACACTCCGGGATGGTGTGGAAGTGGAAAATCCCAAGTTTTTAGTTGATTACCTAAAAAAGTACTGTGATGAGGGAAAACTGGAAACAGGATGCCTTGATGTGTTAACGCTGATACTTAACCTCCACTACCAGGATCAACACCAATTCCAGGCAACCCGGAATCCTGAAGATTTAAAACNNGGACATGAATTTATAAATTGCACCAAAGTCCTAATGGATAAAACAGGCAGACTGCCCCGTTCAGTTATAAAAAATTCCCTTAGGGAAAATCAATTTGTAAAATAAATAAAACCATTATATTAATTCTAATTTTAAGATTCTAATTTTTAATTTCTTTATTTTTTATTGTACTCTTCAATTTCCTTATTTTTCTTTAAATC
>DADN01000119.1:18159-26403 GCA_002509665.1 Methanobacterium sp. UBA8 | reverse complement strand
ATATAAAATTTTAATCTGACAATGAAAAAGTTGTATAAAATTTTTAATTGAATAGTGCCAAATTTCATTTCATTATATTTTATTTTTAAATTATCTAAGTTAATATTCAAGCTTTAAAGTTTATTAAATAATCTAATTCTTTAATTTAACCATTTATGGTTAGCTGCATGTATATGTGCTAGTTTATTTATGCTAATTTTGCAGAATTTTAAATTTTTTTGGATTCCGATAACTTTTTATTTTTTTATTCTAATTTTTTAGATCATTTTTAACCAGATGATGTAATTATTTTTGTAAAGATTAAACTTTAGATTAGTTAACTCTCTGAATTTTATTTTATATTTGATAAAAGTCACCAAAATAGAAAATAATATTAATTATAATATAATTAATACTATTAAGAGTACTCACTTAAAAATATCATTAATACAGAGATGCTCCTAAATTTCTAGAGGTTATCCAAAATGATTTATAAAGATAAATGGATTATTAAGTGTGATAATTGTCAAAAAGAATATAATATCCCAAAAGATGCTCCTGCACGATTAGAAGAAGTGTATGGAGAGGAAAGGTTAGTGCTAGAGTTTAGACCCGAATGTCCAGATTGTAACACATATAACTCACGCATAGCAACAAGGCGATAACTTAGATTCTTCCAGATTTTAATTACAAAATATTTATTCCCCTAAAATCATGAAACAACCTTAAAAATCCATGAATTTCCATGAGTTAATGCATATGAAAGAGAAAACTTTATTGAATTTAAAAATAAAATAAAGAATTAAATTAAAGGATCAGGTATTTTAGCATCAGGTTTGTCCTTTAATCCCCCAATTTTTTCAATTCTTCTTTTTAAAAAGATTTCTCCAGCTTCTGTAACCCCATAAATTGGTATAGAAGCACCTGCAGTGAAAATTTCTCTTTCTTCGCCAACTTCTCTTATATATTTTGAAGCACAGCCAGTTATGATATCTGCATAATTGAATAATTCTTCAGCTTCTTCTTTAGACATTTCAGTTACATGGGCAGCGAATATATAAATATTAACTCCTTCATTTTCTTTTTCAATCTCCCTAAGTTTTCTGGCATCTTCAGCAGATATAACCGAAACTGCTATTTTTTTGTGGCCCATTTCAATAGCCTTCAATACGCCTTTAATCTGGTTAATTTCAGCAGTTTCAGGATCAAGAACATTTTCAGGACCCACTGTAACAATAATTTTTTCAATTGGTGATGTGCTTAAAAATGCAGATATCCTGCCTGCCATACCCTGAACAAACTCAGGATCCTCAACTATTGTGGTCCCGCATCCTTCGCTGACAATAACCGCACAGTCAATTATACCTTCATCAAGAAGAGTTCCCAGTGTTTCAGATACTCCAAATGATAAAAAATCTTTCATACGCAGTTTTCTTTCTGGAGTACACATTCCAAAATCCTTGATTCTAAATTCTATGTTTTCTTTTACTGCTCCCTGCGTAATCTCTTTGATTCCTCTGTGTTTATCGAAAAGGGGGCAGTAATTAATTTTAGGTTCTCCAACTTCCACCACTTTACCATCTCTTACTACAACCCTTGCTTTTCCAAGTGCTTCTATTACATGTTCATCCATTGTTATCCCTCATTTTTAACTAGCTGATTTGTATTTTTATAAATCACAATATAATATTTTTTATATTATCATAGTTGGAAATTTTTTTATACTTGTTAAAAATTCTTTGAATTTTTGATGTTTGAAAATCATTCGAAAAATTTCAATTTTCGCGAGCTTCGTTATATGAGCCTATAACGAAGTAGATCTAAATATTCATTAACATAAAAAACATTGATATAACAAGCTACTAAAAAAAGTAAAAATCTTAAAAATTAACTCTTTTTCTATCACCAGCCCTACGTCATGGGCTACTTTTAGCAGTTTCTTCTTAAAAATAATTGCTGATCAGCTTTATGCAAAAAATTCAATGCCAGAAAATAGAGCTAAAAATTATTTTTTAAATGTAAAATAAGATAATTATAAAAGATCCTTCCTAAATCAAAATAGGACATGAAATTAAACTAAAAAATAAGAAAAATAGAGATTTATTATATAAATAAAACTAAATTATAAAAGTTCATCCCTTAAATCTATGGTATCTTCAAGGTCTGGTCCTGTTGAAATTATAGTTACAGGGACACCTGTTTCNNCCTTCGATTTCTTCTATAAACTTTTTAACTTCTCCTGGAAGTTTAGAATAGTCAGTTAGATTTCCACAGTTTGGGAAAAGTTTATCTACACAGGTTAATGCGATTTGAGTTGCACCGTTTATCATGCATGATTCCCTTGCAAGTTCCATGTCAAATAATCCTACCCTTCTTCTACGGCCAGTTACAGTTCCGTATTCTTCGATACCCATTTCTTCAGCTTTTTCCTGTGTTATTTCAGTTGCAAAAGGTCCTTCACCAACTCTTGTTATATAAGATTTAAAAACAGATATTACTTCATCAATTCTGGTTGGTCCCACACCTACATCAGCTGCAAATGTGCTTGCTGTTGTGTCTTTGCTTGTTACGTATGGATATGTACCGTAGTAAAGAGAGAGGCCGAATCCCTGAGATCCTTCAATGAAAACCTCTTTATCATCGTCTAATGCGTCGTTTACTTCTTGAGGAACATTTGTTAAGTAATCTTCAAGTTCTTCATATTGTTCTGCAAGTTTTATAGTTCTCATGACTCTGTCTGAGTTTGCAGGTCCGCATCCAGTTCCAGTACTTCCTATTTTATTTTTAAGATAATCAGAAGCCTGATCCTGTTCTTTATGTTTATTTTCGATAATTGCACATCTATAATCAACAAAAGTCCTGTCCCTGACATTATATTTATTTAAATATTCCATTTCATGCATGAAAACGTTAGGATCAACCAGTACTCCTGCCCCAATGAGCATTCTTGCACCAGTATGTACAAATCCAGAAGGAGTTAATCTTAATCCATATTTTTCGCCGTGAATTTCAACAGAGTGGCCTGCATTTGGACCCACACCTGCTCTTGCTATAATGTCTGGTTTATCATTGTCACAAAGATAAGTGATACATTTACCTTTACCTTCATCTCCCCAGGCGCCACCAACTAATATACTACATGTCATATTTTAATTCTCCATAATTATTCGCCTCTTATACTATGGGAAGACCTTGATAAAAACCTTTCCCCTAAGAGTTTGAAACGTTTTAATTGATTTATTTAAAAATCATGAAAATATTCAAAATTAAGTTTATTTTGTAAATTATCTTCTATTTTTTAGAATATGCACTTAACATTGTTTAATTAATTTTTTATAATTTCTCCATTGGGTTAATTCTAATTTTGTTAATCCATCTTTTTTACAAGAATTTACCTAAAAATGCACTATAAACTATTTCTTTTGTCATTTAATAACTTAAAAATATTAAAATATACTTTTTTTGAGTTATAAAATCACCGTAGTTAATTTGTCATTTATCATATAAAGATTAACTGCAAATTTTCATACATATCCTGACTAAATAGTGTGCCATTTACAAGTAGTTGAACAACTGTACCGATCTTTAAATCAATTAATTAAATCTTTTTATAATGTTCAGCAAATATCACACTTAAAAATAAATTATTACTTACTATCATGCTCAGATTCAAATATAAATGCTCATTACAACTAATTAAATAAAATGCACCCCTTAAATCAATTAATCAAGTTATTTAATAATATCTCAGTAAAATATATCACACTCAAAAATAAAATATTACTAGTGATATCATGCTCAGGTTTGAAGGTATAAAAGAATACAATACAGCTGAAAGTATCCAGACTGCGCGCGACTGCGCCATAGTATTTTCAGATGATGAATTACCTAAAAGCATATGTAAAGACGTTGAAGAGACACTGAATAGACATGAGTTCAGTAAAAAAGAAAAAGTGGAGATTGAGGTTAGATATATAAAAGATGTCGCCGAAATTATTGTGTCTGTTCACTGTCCTTTAAGACGTTTGGTTGGTAAAAACGATGAACAGATTTTGCGCGGCCTTAAAAATTACAGGTCCCGTTTTGAAGATTACTATAACAATATAAAACCTTACTAAATCTTTTTTTTAAATTTCTTATTTTAGGCAGTCTGATGTTTATATAATTCAGCAATTATATTTACAATGTTTTTAACCGCAAGCCTGAAGTCTTCTATCCTGATGTTTTCATTTGGAGAATGCACCAGAGAGCCCCAGTATTCTGCACCAGTAGAAACCGTGGGGATACCTAATTTATTTATGAAATTATAGATAGGGCTGCTTCCAACAGAAATTGGATAAATTAAAGGTTCCATGCCGTATGTTTTTCTAGTTGCATCCCTGATTATATCCACTGCAAAGGAAGAAGGTGCTGTTTTAGCGGATTCATACCCATAATGATACTTAACCTCAACATCGCTAAATCCATGTTTTTCTATATGTTTATGGAGATTTTCAAGGAGTTTTTGAGGTGTCTGCCCTGGGAAAAGTCTAAAGTCTACTTTAGCAAAGGCTTCACTTGGAACTATAGTTTTGGTTCCCTCTCCAATGTAACCTGATTTTATACCATCGATATTACATGTTGGTTTTAAATATAATGACTTTAATGCCTCAAACCCTTCAAATTTCCCTGCAAATTCAGTTAGTCCATATTCTTCCTTCGTTTCCTTATCATCAAAAGGAATTTGTTTTAAAAGCTCCTCATCTTCTTTAGTTATTTTAATATTATCATAGAATCCTTCAATCAGGATTTTACCTTTTTCATCTCTAAGACTGCTTAAAAACTCCACTAATCTCCAGACAGGATTAGGTACTAAACCTGCCCTGCCAGAATGCACGTCCCTATCAGCTTTCCTAACAAAAAATTCAAAAAATGCAAGCCCTTTGTAACCGAGCTTTACAGATGGTCTCCCGTTTTCGTGCCTATCGCCAGATTCCCAGACACCGATATCTGCTTCAAAGAGGTCTTTATATTTGTCCATATACTTTGGAAGTGAAACACCTCCAACTTCTTCTTCACCTTCAAAAACAAATTTAACAGCTACTGGAAGATCACCTGCTGTTTTTAAAATGGATTCTACAGCCTTGACCCGAGCTATTATATTTCCCTTGTTGTCTGCAACTCCCCTTGCAAATATTTTGCCGTCCCGTATCTCAGGCTCAAAAGGCGGGCTCGTCCACAACTCAAGAGGATCTGCAGGCTGTACATCATAATGATTGTAGAAAATAATTGTTTTATCGTAATTTTCAGGTTTGTATTCCCCATAGACTAATGGATTAGCCCCTTCCATCTCCAGTATTTGAACATTTAGTCCTGATCCTTCAAGAATTTCCCTGATCCTTGTTACGCATTCATCTATACCTTCATCTTGCGCAGATATAGAATGAATTGAACATATTGATTTAAGGTCTTCAATAAATGTGTCAAGATTTTTATCCACATATTCCAGCGCTTTTTGCATTAAATCACCTGATAAATTAAAATCAATATTTAATGATCTAAATTCTGATGTTAATAAAATTTAGGTAAATAAAATTAAAAAATAATTTTAATAAACTCATATCAAAAATTGCATCTTTTATACGCCGCCGGCTGCCGCTGGCGGCTTAAATAGTAATCTGAAACTATTAATAAATAATATCTCTAGATAGTTAGGGCTAAAAAGAAATATAATTTATTTTGATATTTAAAAATAAGGAAAAAAGTCGTATTTAGTTAAAAATTAAGAAAATAAGAAAAGATTTAGGTATTCTGGTCAATTAGAAGGATAATTTAGATATCCTGCTCATTGCATCTTTGGTATTTTCAAGTGTGTTAAATGCGGTTAACCTGAAGTAACCTTCACCACTTGGACCAAAACCTACACCAGGTGTACCTACAACATGGGCTTTATCTAACAGGGTGTCAAAGAATTCCCATGAATCCATGCCGTTTGGTGTTTTAACCCATATATAAGGAGAATTAACTCCACCGTAAATTTTAAGCCCGATGTTTGTTAAGCTTTCCCTGATAATTTCTGCATTTTTCATGTAGTAATCAATTGATTCTTTGATTTCTTTCTGTCCTTCAGGGGAATAAACTGCTTTAGCAGCGACCTGTATAGGGTAAGAGACACCGTTGAATTTGGTTGTCTGCCTCCTGTTCCACAGCGGGTTTAAAGCTTGAGGATTTCCTTCCCCATCATACCCCATGAGTTCTTTAGGTACTACAGTGTAAGCACATCTGGTACCTGTAAACCCTGCGTTTTTAGAGAAGCTCCTAAATTCAATTGCTACTTCTTTTGCCCCTTCAATTTCATAGATACTGTGAGGGATGTTGTCTTCACGTATGTATGCTTCATAAGCTGCGTCGAAGAGAATTATTGCGCCATTTTCTCTGGCATAATTTACCCATTTAGCTAACTGTTCTTTTGTAAGAGCTGTACCTGTTGGGTTATTTGGGAAGCATAAATAGATTAAATCCACATCTTCTTCTGGGAGTGCAGGTACAAGGTCATTTTCTTCAGTACATGGAAGGTAAATAAGTCCCTGATATTTTCCATCTTCACCCATAGGACCTCCACGTCCTGCCATGATGTTAGTTTCCACATAAACAGGGTAAACTGGGTCTGTTACTGCTATTACATTATCCAGACCAAATATTTCCTGGATGTTTCCTGTATCGCATTTTGCCCCGTCGCTGATGAATACTTCATCGTTATCTAACTGAATTCCCCTTGGAGAGTAATCATTTTTAATGATTTCCTCAATTAGAAAATCGTATCCTTGTTCTGGCCCGTAACCTCTAAATGTTTCGGCCTGGCCCATTTCATCAACTGCATTTTTAAATTCTTTTACTACAGCCTTTGGTAACGGCCTTGTGACATCCCCAATACCCATACGGATCACATCAGCGTCAGGGTGTTCTTTTTGATATTTATCAACACGGTGAGCAATTTCTGCAAATATATAACTGCTTTTAAGTAATAGATAGTTCTCATTAATTTTGACTGCCATTTTGATGACCTCTTAAGTCCTAATTATATATTGATTAATTTATTTATTCTATTTGTGTGCAAAGTAGAAATCTTACTTACCATCTGCAATTTCCGTTAAATTCATCAAAAATATTTAAGCCATGAAAATTTTTACTTTCTGGCCTCATATATTGTGAAGGTTTCATCCAAATCCTTGGGTCATTACAACTATTTGTGCGCAAAGTAAAATCTCAATTTACCATCAACTATTTCATCTAACCTCGCAAATCCAAACCGCTCAAACTGCACAATATCATTAACTTTCAGGTCCTTGCACGAAGGTTCTGCAAGACCAATTGTGACACTTGCATCAGGCATTACAACTTCCACTTCCCTGCTATATTCTGCAGGGATCCAGTGAATAAACTGAGCGCCGACTTTCTTTGCATCTTCAAAGTTTGAATTATATACGACCCCTATATACTCTTTTTCTGCATCCNNCATAGTCTAATCTGAAAATAATTATATTCAGTGCATCCATAAGCCTTATAGCTTTATAAAACAGTTTATCAGCGAATTCATATTCTAATTCTTTTGCAAATTCTATAATATCTGAATCAATGTTTTCTTCTGAAATCTGGTCGTTAATTACCTTGATTTCNNGTATATCCTTCGTATAAATCTTCTTTTACAAGATAAACTTCCCCGTTGAATGGAATTTCACGGTATCCTCGATCTAAAAAGTCAGGGTGCAACGGCCTTTTAATTATTTCTTTGTTTTCTTGAGGGAAATCATCTATTATAACTTCTTCAGGGTCCCAGACAAAGAAATACCTGTTTGCAGCTTCTTCCAGGATTCCACGGTTTAATCCATATATTTTCTTCCAGCTTACAACTGAATCAGCCATTTTAACACCTATTTCATTCATAAGCTCTGCAATGGCCTCTTTCATTATCCCTCGCTTTGCAATGGCCCTTATTGTTCCTAGTCTTGGGTCATCCCAGCCAGAATAAATACCTTCATCTATACCTGCCCTTGCTTTAGAAGTACTTAAAGCAATGTCTTCCATTTTAAGTCTTCCATAGTGTATGAAAACTGGTATGTCCCAGCCGAAGTAGTTGTATAAGTACTTCTGTTTTTCAGAATTTGCAAGGTGATCTTTTCCACGTAAGACGTGGGTGATTCCACACAGGTGATCATCTACAGCCACAGAGAAATTCATCATTGGGTAAATTTTATATTTTCTACCAATACGAGGGTGTTCAGCATC
>DADN01000119.1:7992-18143 GCA_002509665.1 Methanobacterium sp. UBA8 | reverse complement strand
AAGGTTTTCCATATTCCTCCAGCGCTTGAGATTCTCTTCCACACCCAAATCTCTGCATGGACATGGTAGTGACTGATCTTTTAGTTTTTTGAATTCACCAGCTTCACAGTCGCACATATAAGCTGCGCCCATTTCAATGAGTTTTTCTGCATATTCATAATAAATTGGAAGCCTGTCACTTTGAATGATTTTCTCATCAATTTTGACACCCATCCACTGCAGATCTTCATCTATCATTTCGTAAGCGTCAGGGTCGACTCTACGAGGGTCTGTATCTTCGATACGGAGAACCAGTTTGCCGCCGTATCTCTNNTACATACTCATTATTTAAAACAGCCGCCCTTGCATGACCTATATGTAGAGGTCCACTAGGGTTAGGTGCAAACCTTAAGACAACTTCACCTTTAACATCTGGAAGGTCCACAAGTCCTTTTTGTTCTACTTTCTTTTCTTTTTCTACTAATCCGCCCCTTTTCTCAAGTTCGCTGGCTTGAGTTTCTGGATCCATAGAATTCACTTTTCCAACAACTTGACCTGCAAGTTTAGAAACTTCTTTTGCCTGGCTTCTGAATTCAGCGTGGGAACTCATAATACTGCCAATTACAGCACCAATTTGGGCTGTTCCATTATGTTTAACTGCATTCATCAGGGCATATTTATATAAAAGGTCTTCTAAATCACTCATAAAATCACCCACAAAAATAAATAATTAAAATCTTCAAAAACTGTCAAAATCCTCAAAAATCGAAAACTGTCAAAATTTTTAAAAATTTTGANNGAAGTTTTTGATAGTGTTTGGGGTGCCGAAAATTCATAGAATTTTCGAGCATTTAGTGAGTTCTCTCAATTACAAAATCAGCAAATAATTCAAGTGCTTTTTTTGCATCGGAATCATCTAAAACATTTAAAAGCTCTTTTGCAGTTTTAATATCTTCAAGAGCTATATTTCTAGTATATTCAATTGCATCATATTTTTCAAACAGTGCAATGGCATCATCCACTAAACTCTCATCATTTTGGTTTAAGATATAAATTAACCTTTTTTTATCTTCATCTGATGCCTTTGAAAGTGTATGGACAACCATAAGAGTCATTTTACCCTTAACTATGTCACTACCAACTGGTTTTCCTATTTCAGCNNACATCAAGGTAATCATCTTGAATCTGGAATGCCATTCCAATTAATCTCCCATATTCTGCAAGAGCATCGATCTGTTCCTCTGTCCCGCCGCCGATTAAAGCTCCGGCTTTAGTTGCAGCAGATATAAGTGCAGCTGTTTTTTTGTAGATCATGTTCAGGTATTCATCTTCATTAACGTCTAATTTACCCTCAAATCCAATATCTAACGCCTGTCCTTCACATAATTTAATACATGCATCTACAGCAGAGCTCATGGCACGCATGATTCTTTGAGGCTGGACATTCTCAGTATTTGTTTCAAGCATAGATTCAAATGCCTTTGAGAATATGGTGTCTCCAGCTAAAATTGCCATTGGTTCTCCCCATATGGCATGAACTGAGGGTTTTCCTCTCCTCATGTCATCCTTATCCATTATATCATCATGTATAAGGGAGAAAGTATGGATCAGTTCCACTGCTGAGGCTGTTTTAAAAGCATCTTCCTTTCTGCCACCGACAGATTCACAGCTTAATATAACAAGTGCTGGGCGCATTTTCTTTCCCCCAGCCTTAGTTAAATGGGCTGATGCCTCACAGAGGGATGAAGGATCAATTGTCTTCAATGATTCTCCAATTTCTACATCAACGTCCCCAGAATATTCTTTAAGTACCTGCGTTACATTCATTAAACTCCTCCGTTAAATACCTGTGCCTGGCCATTCCTTAGTATATGAATATTGTTTCCTAGTTTATAACCTTCTTCCTCTGCAAGTTCGGTGTAAGATGCAAGCATTTCAAGACTTCCATGTGATGGAATAATATGCATTGGATTGAGCATTCTTATGAAGTCCCTGTGATCTTCACGTCCTGCATGTCCAGATACGTGGGCATTTGTAAATATTCTGGCACCACTTGATTTAAGTCTTCTTTCCAGTAAATTCCTGTTTGCAACATTCATAGGGTTTGGAATTATAGGTGCAGATATTACCACATTATCACCATTTCTAACATTGAAATGTGTTTTTCCAGCAGCGATACGAGGTAAAAGTGCATCTGGCTCTCCTTGATGCCCTGTTGTAACTAAAAGGTACTCCGATCTCTTTTCTTCTGCCCTTGCAAGGGCTTTGTTTACTGCCTTTGGACTTCCGTATATACTTGCAGTTGCAGGTAGTTTTAAAATTCCCATAGTTTCAGCTAGACTACAGAATCGCTCCATGGATCTTCCAAGAAGCAGCATCTGCCTGTCGCTTTCCTTTGCTATATTACATATAGCCTGGATACGTTCTATATGAGATGAAAATGTTGTAACAAGCTTCCCGCTTTTTTCGTCCATTGGACCAAGCATTATATCTTTAAGCATGATCCTTGCAATCTTTTCAGAATGAGTTTTAGCTTCCCCTCCTTCC
Source organism: Methanobacterium sp. UBA8 (assembly GCA_002509665.1). GTDB lineage: Archaea > Methanobacteriota > Methanobacteria > Methanobacteriales > Methanobacteriaceae > Methanobacterium_D. The sequence continues at coordinate 15,617 of DADN01000119.1, read as the reverse complement.
GAAGCTCGGGTAGTATCAACTATAACTGCAAGAACACCTTTCCTTCCCAATTCTTTTAATCTGCCGTAATTTGGGGGTGGAGAAAGCAACTGATAGTTGNNAAGCAGCTGATAGTTGTCAAATTTAAAGTCATTTGAATAGACAATAATACCTTCAGATGTATGTAAAGCTGCCATTGCAGCTTGTGGAATACTGTGAGTCATCTGAATAAACTCAAGTGTTATATCTGGAGATATTTGACATTTTTCTCCAGGGTTTAAAACCTTCAGTGGGTTTGTAACTGTAAATTTCTTTTCTGCCTTAATGGTTCTTTCTATAAGAGCCAGAGTATAAGGTGTTGCTATTATAGGAGCTTCATACCTGTGGGCAAGCTTTGCAACCGCCCCTATATGATCTAAATGTCCATGTGTAAATACGATAGCTCTTACCTTTCCATCAACTTCTTTCATTAAAGTATCGTCTGGAATAACACCTCTCTCAATCAAATCAAGACTGTGCATTCTCGCTATATCTGTATCTTCATGAATATGAATCCTATCAAGGTGAATTCCCATATCAAATATGACAACATCGTCTCCAACTTTAACAGCGGACATGTTTTTTCCGACTTCTTCATATCCACCAATTGCTATTACTTCAACGCTCATGTTTGACCTCCGTGCGTTTTTTTTTACGTATAAAACAAACCTTTTATTGATTAAGTCATATTTTACATGCCCATCAAATATCTAAAGTTTGCAATAATATTGATTACTCTATTATATAACCAGCTTTAAACTATATTTTACTTTAAATTCATATTTATGTTTTAAATATTAATTAAATAAATTATTTATATCTACTTTTCATTAAACTGGTTATTCAATCTAATTAAATTCTACGGGCATATTTTTTAGTATCAATGCCCCTTTCAGTAAGCCATTCACGTGTTTTACCACGTATTAACAGATCGCAGTTTCTAAGTTCTTTTATGTTGTTTGCACCAACCAGAAACATTGCAATCTTAAGTGATTCTTTAAATTCTTCAACTTTTTTAACCACAGATTCATAACCTGTATAAGCTTCTTTAAGAAGAGGTAAAGCTATTCCAACACATTCAGCACCTAATGCTAATGCTTTAGCAGCGTCAAGGCCGCTCCTTATACCTCCAGAAGATATTACAGGAATATTTACGGATTCACAAACTTCAACTGTGCTTACAGCAGTTGGAATTCCCCAATCCCAGTATAAGTTTCCAATGTAATCTTCATCAGCTCGATATGTTTCAACTGCAGCCCAGCTTGTGCCTCCAGAACCTGCAACGTCTATTGCATTAACACCTGCTTTTTCCAGAGTTACTGCCTCTGATTTTGAGATTCCAGCACCTGTTTCTTTAGCGATGATGGGCATGTCAATTGTATCTGCAATTTTTTCAATGGATTCAACATATCCTCTTGCATCAATATCTCCTTCTGGCTGAATTGCTTCCTGTAGAGTATTTAGATGAATTGCAAGGGCATCTGCTTCTATCATTCCAGCTGCAGCTTCTGCATATTCTATCTGTGGTGCGCCTATGTTACCTATTATAAATGCAGATGGTGCATTTTCTCTTACCACGCTATAAGTTGGGATAAGTTCTTTATTTTCTACAGCAGCACGCTGACTTCCAACACCCATCCCTATATTAAGTTCATCTGCGGCTTTGGCAAGTTCTCTATTTATTTTAGTTGCTGCAGGGTGTCCTCCAGTTATAGCAGATATTATTAAAGGAATGTCCATTTTTTTTCCAAAAAAGTCTATTGATACATCAATTCCTTCTTTATCCACTTCAGGAAGAGCTCTATGGATAAGTTCAATGTCTTCAAATCCAGTGCTTTTACCCCTATATTCAACATCACGTTGATTACATATTAATAAATGTTCTAATTTCCGTTCTGAAGTCATGATATACTTCCTTCTTTTTTAATTATGTTAATTATTTCCTAAATTCTTAAATTATCGTGAATATATGATTTAAAGCTCTTTTAACAATACACTTAATCAATTAATTAAAAGATTAAATTTATTCCTTTAATAGAATCCCAATTATTTATAATTACTATTCCTTTTAAAATAACTTCATAATTCCATTAAATAATTAATTTATTTCTTTTTAATTATTGTTCCAATTCCTTTTTCATGATTTAGAGCTTTTTTAATGAAGTTTTCTTTACCTGCATTTATAATCTCAGATTCAACTCCAAGTTGTGCAAGTTCTATAAGTTCTGTAAGTTTCCCGTTCATTCCACCAGTAACGTCCACGTTTAAGGAACCTTCTGCAATAAGATCATCACATGATGTAACAGTATTCAATAATTTTGCATCGTCGTATTTTTTTGGGTTTTTAGTGTAGATACCATCTACATCTGAACCTAAAATAACACGCTTTGGTTTCAAATTTTCTCCCAGATAGTTTATTATCTGATCACCAGATAAAACACATATTTTTATGGATTCATCCAGATCCGGCACCACGTCGCCGTAGATAACCGGGACAAATCCCAATTCTAAATATTTATTAATTANNATCCAAATTACAAGAATGGATTCGTTTATTTTTAGTTATAATGAATGATGAAGGCTGTATAGATACTGCTAAAACTCCTTTTTCTCTTAAACTATCACAAACAAGGGTATTTAATTTTTTAACCCAGCTCTGTGTAATGCAAAATCCAAGTTTTTTTCTGGCAAAATCGTCCCCATCAGTTATGGCGCTGCCTATTTCATATTTTTTGGCAGAGGGATGTCCAAAGGAACCTGCCCCATGTACAATTATGAGTTTGTCAAATGATGAATCTGCAATTTCACCTGAAATTCTATTTAAATTATGGTGATCAATAAGGGGTTCTTCTGCCTCTTTCTTTGTGATCACACTTCCCCCTAGTTTAAGAATAATCAATTAGCATCGACCTCTATGTGTAATTAGCATTAGTATAAAGTTGTAATTTTAACTCCTTCTTTGGAAATATCTGCTTTTAAAGCACTCTCTGTTTTATCAATTGCAGATATTACTTCACCAGTTCCGTCAGGGCAGTATGATAGTATGCTGCCGCCGCCGCCGGCACCAGTTATTTTAGATCCGCATGCCCCCGCATTTCTTGCAGTATAAACCATGCTTGAGAGTTCTTTAGTATTAACACCAAGGGCATCTAAAAGCCCATGATTTATATTCATAAGTTCCCCAATCCTTTTTTTATCATTTTTGAGGATTGCTTCTTTTGCTTCTTCTGTTATAAGTTCAATTGAATCAATTATAGGATTAATAATCTCAGGATATATATCTCTTCTTATTCTAACTGCTTCAACAAGTTTTCCTGTATCTCCCCTTGTATCAGTATATCCTATAACGACCGGAATATCATAATCAATATTCAATTGTACAATGTCTTCAGCATTTGCTTCTAAATAAATTAACCCACCATATGTACTTATGGTAGTATCTAAAGGACTTGCGGATTTTTGAACAGCTAATTCAACTTCATGAGCATATTTAGCTATTTCTTCTTCTTTTAAATATATTTTATTATATGCAGAAACTGCTGCAATTGTGGCTACAGTTACCGCTGCTGAAGACCCAAGTCCGCCACCAATGGGAATGTTAACGTTTATATTTATTTCCATTCCAGAACCATCATGAATTTTTCTAATAGATTCCAGTATGTACTTTAAGATGCCTTTCTTCGGAGAATCAGATATGATAGCTCCGCTATCAAAATCAATGCACCCTTTTATTCCCAGATCTTTAATATCTACATTTATATTATTGGTGTTGCCTTCTAAGACTTCTACACATGACCTTTTATTTATTGCCATTGCAATGGCAGGTTTACCATATACAACTGCGTGCTCTCCAAATAGGATTGCTTTCCCTGGTGCAGATGCCTTAACTTGCATTTAATTCACCGTGATAATCTTGATAATCTTAATTTAATATTTGTGTCAATATGACCAACGTTATGGTTTTTATTGTTTATTGAATTTTATATTTACCAGAACATAGCAGACGCATAACCAACCACTGCGCTGTAATCTCCAGTCAAATCTCCGCTCGTTGCATATTTCAATACTTCCGCATTTTTGGCTCCAAGTCCTTTTGAAGCAATAATAGTTGATGCCACAGGACCATAACCACACATAGTGACGTTAAGGTCTAAGACTCTTTTCATCATCAGTTTTTCATCCATTACTTCTATTGCGTCCAGAACCTGCTTATCATCTTTGCTTGCAATATTTTGCGGCTTGTAATGAGTCATATCTGAACTTGCAATTATTCCAACATCAGTTCCAAGAACTTCTGCGGTTTTTTTAATTGAATTACCTATATCATAGGATGTTTCAAGATCCTGAATCCACATGGTTACTGGAACAATTTTGAAATCATCACTGAAATACTGTAAAAATGGTAGATGTACTTCACAGCTGTGCTCCTGAATATGGGAAGACGCATCAGAATCAATGATTCCTGCTTCATTAATCATTTCCTTTGCAAATGCAGTATCTATTTCCACATTTCCAAGGGGTGTTTCCCATTCTCCGTCTATCATTGCGGATATACCGGATCCAAGTCCAGTGTGGTTAGGACATATGATTATGAATGTTTCTGGAAATCCATCTTCTACGATTTTGTAGTAAGAATGTGCTGCAATTGGCCCAGAATAGAGATAACCTGCATGAGGTGCTACTACTCCCTTTACTTCCCTCTTATTACCCATAGATGGGATTTTTCCAGGACCCAATTCATGTTTAAAGCACCATTCTATTCTTTTTTTTAAAGACTCAGGATTACTTTCATAAAAAACGCCTGCAACTGCAGGTTTTCTTATCATAAGATCACTGCCTCTTTTATTTTTAAACTCAATTTTGAGTTGTAAATCTATATATTACAACTTTAATCGAGTTATTTTATACAATCAGCATTACAAATCTTAAAAATGTTAAAACGTTTTAATTTTTCTAGATCTGTAAAGCTCCTCCCGAAAATCACGGATTATTACTTATGGTCCCTGATTTAAATTCGGAATTCGAAAAATACATAGATTTAGAATCTATGATTTTTTAAGCAAATAGGATTAAATTTTTAACTCGAAATCAGCTGGCTGCATTTCGAGGTCTTCATCTTCGCCTAATGCTCCTTTTTCCCTTAACATCTGTCTAGCAAGTAACCAGTAGACAAGTGCAATAGCTTTTCTACCTTTGTTGTTTACAGGTAAAACTATATCTACATTTCCAAGTAAGTTTTCGGTATCACAGAGCGCGACAACAGGTATTCCTATTTGTTTTGCTTCAATGATTGCCTGTGAATCTGATCTTGGGTCTGTTACTACAAGCACTTTAGGTTCTATGAATTTAGCGTAATTTGGATTGGTCAATGTTCCTGGTATGAACCTTCCAGGTATTGTTTTTGCTCCAGTAATCTTTCCAAATTTCTTAACAGGAGCTTGACCGTACTGTCTTGTGGACACAACTAATATGTCATCAGCGTCATATTTTGCAAGGAATTTTGCTGCGGATAATATTCTATCGTTAGTTTTCCTTACATCCAAAACATACAGACCATCTGCTCTTACTCTATATATGTATCGTTCCATGTCTTTAGTTTTTTGCTGAGTTCCAATGTGTAAACCTGCTGCTAAGTACTTGTCTAGTGGAATTAAAAGTTCTGACAAATTAATCACCTCAATATTTCAAATAATTTAAAAATTTGCGTTTTTTATATAAAAATTTTTTATTAACAAAAAATTTAGTGGTTTTTTAGTCCGTTTTAACGGCTTTTCCTAAATGAGACGGATGATTATTCATCATCCTCAACTTCTACTGCCTCACTAGGACATACATCCATGCAGACTTCACATAAGCTGCATTCTTCCTTATTTACAATAACTATTTTGTCCCCTTCAATTATGAGGACTTCCATTGGGCATACGTCGACGCATTCTGCACAGTCTGCACCGTCGCATTTATCGTGGTCGATAGTTATCTTAACCATATGTATCACCTTGTGTTTAAATATCCGCCATTTTTGGATTGATCATCTCTTCTTCAATTCTGATAAGTTCGTTAAGTTTTGCAATTCTTTCTCCACCCAGTGCTCCTGTTTTGATTATTGGGCTTGCGAATCCAACTGCTAAATGAGCTATTGTTTCGTCGGTTGTTTCACCAGATCTATGTGATACGACTGGTATGTAACCATTAGCCTTTGCAAGTTTAACTGCGGCATATGTATCACTTAATGTTCCTATCTGGTTTGGTTTTATGATAATTGAATTTGCAGCACCTACATCAATTCCTTCCTGAAGGATTTCTGCATTGGTTACAAAAAGGTCATCTCCACAGATAAGGCATTTATCCCCTACTTTCCCCGTAAGTTCTGCAAATGCTTCAAAATCACTTTCCTGTATAGGATCTTCAACATAGAACATGTTGTAGGTTTCGATGATTTCTTTAACAAAGTCTATCTGTTCACCAATATCTCTGCTTACTCCTTCTCTTTCGTAAACATATTTAGAGCCGTCCCACATTTCACTTGCGGCCATGTCAAGGCAGGGTCTTATTTCAATTCCAAGTTCGTCCCCTACTTCTTCACAGGCTTTTGCCTGAATAGAAAGTGCTTCTTCATTGGTAAGATTAGGTGCCCATCCACCTTCGTCTCCTTTTCCACCGGTGAAAGTGCTGTCTTTGGCTTTTATTAATGAACCAATTTTTTTATGTACACTTGAGTTTGCAAACACTGCTTCAGTTATACTTTCTGCCCCTACTGGAAGGACTAAAAATTCCTGAATATCAGGTGCATTTTTACCAGCGTGTGCGCCACCATTTATCATATTTCCTAAGGGATATGGAATTTCATTTTTGGTGATTCCTCCCAGGAATTTGTAAAGTGGCAGATTATAGGATGCAGCGGCAGCCTTTGCAGTTGCCATTGAAACAGCAACTATTGTGTTACCACCTATAGAAGATAGGTTATCGGTACCATCTATTTCCTTTAAAACCATATCTATATCATTTAAATCTTCGGCATCCATTCCAATAAGTTCAGATGAGATAACGTCTTCAACTTCACTTATTATTTTATCAACACCGCCTTCTGGAAATGCTGTAACTTCGCGTATACCAGTACTGGCACCACTTGGTGCTGCAGCTCTTCCAAAACCATTCCATGTTAAAACATCTACTTCTACTGTTGGGTTTCCCCTACTATCTAAAATTTTTCGTACACGGACGTCTTCAATAATACTATCCACAAAAAACACCTCTTTAAAAAAATAGCGGTTATTTTCTAATACCAAGAGGAATTACGCCTTTTTTAAGTTCTAAACTTGCAATATCAATTGGATCAAGTGACCCTTCAACTTCTATTAATGGTTTTGCCCCCATTGATAATTGAAGAGCTCTTGCACCAACAATTCTTGCTTTTTCAAACCTTGTAAGTTCTTCAGATGACATAACATCTTCTCCCGATTCAATACTGAACCTTTTAATTTTATAGAGAATTTCTATTAACTTATCCAAACTTTTACCATCACTCGATTATAAAGACTGTCAAAAATCTATGATTTTTTAAGGTTCTGCAGGTTTTTAGAAATCCTCTTAAGTTAATGGGGCTGCCG
>DADN01000119.1:0-7965 GCA_002509665.1 Methanobacterium sp. UBA8 | reverse complement strand
TTCAATGGCTGGGAGGATGGACCAAGCTACCCTACAGCCCCTCACCATACTTCAACGTGAGCTATTAACATTCTTCTACAACAATACTTAGAAATTCCAAGATCGTCAAGAACTTCTTTTGGGTTTTCTCCGTCTTCTACCCTTTTCTTGTATTCATCAAAAAAAGCAGAGACAACTTTACCACAGCTTATACATCGTATAGGAATCATGTTTTACCATCTTTCTAGTTTTTAATAAATTCCTTATATCTGTAAAATTACAGAAATTATGTTAATATAAACATTTTTTCTGTATATTACAAATTATATTTTAATATGTAGTTTTTAAATAAATCCTTTGCCTAAAAATAGGAAATATTTAAAATATTGAAAATCTTCTTGCATTTAATATGTAAAATATAATGGTTTTTTCAGGGCAAGAAGATTAAATAATGGATTACCTGTAACTTTTCTGCCTTCTAGCTCTGGCTCCTCTTCCACCGTACTTTTTAGGTTCGGATCTTCTAGGGTCACCAACGAGCATAGTTCGGTCATACTGAGTGAACTTTTCTTTTAAATCCATGTCGCTTGTCCACTGTATGAGTCCTTTTGCTATGACCATACGTGCAGCTTCAGCCTGTCCCATTACTCCTCCACCAACAACTTTAACATCTATATCGATGCTGTTGACGATGTCTCCAGCAAGCACTAATGGCTCTGTGATTTTGAGTCTTGCAAGTTCTGGATCATAAAGTTCAACTGGGCGTTTGTTTATCCTTATTCTTCCTTTTCCTTCTCGGAATCTGCCCCTTGCTATTGCAGTTTTCCTTTTTCCGCTTGTGTGAATTACTTTTTTCATATTAACACCTACACTTCAAACTTTGCTCCAAGTAACTTTGAGATTGTTCCAAGTTCGATACTCTTTTTAATGTTTTTAGGCATTGCTTCTTCTAATTTAAAGATTTCAACATCTGCAAATTCTTTTGGTATTCCTACGAAAACCTTAAGTCCTTTGAATGCTTCTCTTCCGCTTGTTTTCCTGTAAGGTATCATTCCTCTTACAGTTCTTCTAAATATATCGTCCGGTCTTCTTGGGTATTTTGGTCCCATTTTCCTTGGATTAGATATACTTGCTCTGTCAACTCTTTGTTTATACCTTGCGTATGCCCATTCTTTTGTGCCTGAAATTAAAATTTTTTCGGCATTTAAAACTACTACATTCTCACCATTTAGAAGCATCTTGCTTACTGTACTTGCAAGTCTTCCCATGATGAGTCCTTCTCCATCTATAATCATAAAAATACACCTTTTTTACTCGATTATCCTTATTTTATTTCCCTTTGGATTTTCATCGAGAATTTCTGAGATTTTTAAACATTTCCCGCCAGCAGCACCTATTTTTTCCTCAGCTTTTCTTGAGAAAGTGAGTGCTACCACGTTGACTTTATGGTCCAGTTCACCACTTCCAAGGATCTTTCCTGGAACAATAATGGTTTCATCTGGAGATGAATGTCTGTTTATTTTAGATATATTAACTTCTGCATACCTTCGGGTTGATCTTTCAAGCCTTTTTGCGATATCCTTCCATATGCGGACATCTTCCTGGTATGACTTATTTTTAAGGTTCCCTATAATTTCTGTGATTTTCGGATTTGTCTTTGTAAGTTTCATTTAACTTCCTCCTTTAGAAAATGCCGCAATTTTTTCTGATTTATCCTTCAGGATATCACATGCATTTACTAAAACTTCTTCAGGAGATAATGACCCGTCTGTTTCAATTTTAAATATAAATTTGCCTTGCTGTGATTCAACATGAATTGATTCCTGCTCACATCCCCTTACACAGGTTTTGCACATTGAGCAGTTTTCGATGTCTGTGATAATAATCTTACCTTCAGCCTCATCATAGTCCAGTACATTTCTTGGACATTGTTCCACACATTTCTGGCATGCTTCACAGGTATCCTCGATTGTAATTAAAGGATAGTACTTGTANNTACGCACATGTTGTTGTAGGCTGCCATTTGGCATGTTCTAACCCAATTCCAAGTTTTGCTATGGCTTCAAGTTCTATTTCTTCCCCTTCTCTTAATTTTAAGAGTGGAATAGTCTCGTATACTGGTTTTACAGCTTCGTGAGTTGAACTAAGGTCCCCTGAGTAAACAACTTTAGGGCCTTTTTCTTTTAAAATTAGAGATACGCTGCAGCTTGGACAGCCGTTTTCACAGTCGCATTCAGATGCCAGTTCAAATGCTTCTACATCTGTTTCAAGTGGTATTAACCCTAATCTATGAGCTAAGACCTCATCAAATAAAGCGGCATCATTTTTAATTATTGCAACTGTTTCTATGGCAAGTGTCGGGACTTCGACAGTGCATATTCTCCTTATTGCATTTATAAAGGATATGTCTACACCATCGACGATAAATGTGAGTTCATTATCATTTTTATCTCGAACATCAATCTCCATGTTAGACCCTTCTTCCCCTCTTACCTCCAGGTCTTCCTGTACCATCATGAGGAATTGGGGTAACATCTTCTATTTTTCCTATTCTGATACCAGCTCTTGCAAGAGCTCTTATTGTAGCTTGTGCACCAGGTCCTGGAGTTCTTGGCCCATTTCCACCAGGGGCTCTTACTTTTATGTGTAATCCAATTATTCCTTTCTCTTTAACATCGTCAGCTGCTCTTGTAGCTGCTTCCATTGCTGCAAATGGAGATGACTCCTGTCTATCTGCCCTTACAACTTTTCCACCAGACCATTGTGTAATGGTTTCTGCTCCAGTTAGATCAGTTATAGTGATTATAGTATTGTTAAAGGATGAATAAATATTAGCTACACCCCATTTTTCTTTCTCTGCCATTTTATCACCTTTTTAGTTATGATTCATCAGTACCTGTTTTTTCAGTTCTTGATTTGTACTGTTTTTCTACTGGTGAAGCTGGGTAAAATCCTATAAGGTCTTCTTCCCCTCTTTTTATCATGTAGCTTGGTGAATCAACTTTCTTCCCATCTAAAGCTATATGTCCATGTATAACAAACTGTCTTGCTCCTTTTGCAGTGGTAGCAAGTCCTTTTTTATGCACCATGGTTTGTAATCTTCTTCTTAAAATGTCTTCTACAGTTAAATCAAGTACATCTTCCAGATTTGCATTTTCTGCTAAAATACCAGAGCGTACAAGGTGATTAATAAGATCCTGTCTTTCTTTAATGGTCTGTTCAGTTAACATACCTAAGAGGTGTCTTGCATCTCTCCTGTATCTTTTAACCATAGTTTCGGCTTTCCATATTTCTTTTTTATTTTTTAAGCCGTATTTCTGGAGAAGCTTGTTTTCTTCTTTAATCCTATCAGCGTTCCATGGATGAGGTGGTGTATCATATTTTTTTCTTGCTCTTCTTGGATGTCCCATATTATTATCTCCTTTAAATTATAATTAGGCTCTTCCTCTCCTTCTTCTAACACCAACAGATGATCCTTTTCGGAAGGTAGATTTTGTCCTCTGTCCTCTAACTGGAAGTCCGACTTCATGTCTTCTTCCTTTGTAGCTTCTTGTTTTCTTCATTCTGTTTAAATCGTCCCTTAATGTCATCATAAGGTCAGATTCAATTAAATGACCAGTTTCACCTGTTTCATAATCGTTACGCCTGTTTAACATCCAGTCAGGAACGTTATGTGATGCAGGGTTCTTGAGAACTTCTTCAATTTCCAGTACTTTTTCATCAGGTAAGTATCCAATTTTTTGACTTAAGTCAAGATCCATAACAATGCTTACTGCTCGGGATAGTGCTTTGCCTACTCCTTTGACATCAGCAAGAGCATTTTCAATGGTTTTATTACCATCTACATCCTTTCTGGCAATACGGACCAAGTGTTTGAATTCTTCTTCCATTATTTGACCTCTAAACTTTTTTATAAGACCAGAATGCCTTACTTCTTCGTTTTCCAGTATAATTTAATTATTTTAAATATTTGTGCAAATTAGAGCAAGATTTTGTATCCAGTATAAGTTTGGACGGGTGAATACAAAGATAAAAAAACTTGCCTTAAACGTCTCTGAAAACTTGTTTCAGGACATGCAAAAAACTTTTGTTTTTTGAGCGCTCTCGAAATCTTTGATTTCGAGGCATTAAAAACCACAGGTTTTTAAACGCCGGGACTGGGATTTGAACCCAGGCGGAGCAAAGCTCCACAAGATTTCCAGTCTTGCGCCTTACCAAGCTAGACTATCCCGGCATATGATTAATTTAGTTGTTTTTTACGACAGATAGTCAAAAAGACATTTTGATCAACCTTTTTCTAAAAGCCCTCGAAAATTTATAATTTTAGGGGCATGCAAAAAACTTTGTTTTTTGCTGTTGCAAAATGAAATTTTGCAAACACCAAAAAATCTGTGATTTTTTGAGCGGTTGAGTCTTGACTATCCCGGCATCTGATTAACTAGTCTGTAATATAAATTACGTGTCCAATTGCTAGACATAAAGTGTATGTTCTTAAACCTTTAAAAGCTTAATGGTTGTATCAGTCGTATAATCCAGTTCAACTTTGAATTTATTTAAAGAATAGTCTTTACTTGATAGCTAAAAACTTGGATATCATATTAAACTTACTACTTCCACATCTTTGGATATGTTTCAGGTTCCATAAAAACTTTTTTTACATCTATCATTATATCCTTATTTGCTTTATATATTTCCTTAGATGTCTTTAAACTTTCACCTGCTGCAACAAGTTCACCTTTAATTGTCATAATTGCTACAGTATCGTTTTCTTTAATTTTATCATCAAGGCTTACTATTCCTCCTGCTGCAAGGTCTGCACCATGACAAACCGCATCAACAGCAGAATCCCTTATGATAATTTTAGGGAGATGTTTTACTGCTAACTCCATAGGAAGTATGCAGTCCCTAAGGAAAGATTCATCTCCTTCTTCCTTCCAGATATGATATGCATCAGTTAAATCTTGAAGGGTAGTTAATGTTTCATCCTCTGTAAATGGTCCAGATTTGGTCCTTCGAAGTTCTGCCATATGAGCACCTATTCCAAGTGCTTCACCTACATCATGGCAATACTTTCGTATATAAGTTCCACCTTCACATCCTATTTTAAAAAGGACATCCTGGCCATCTATCTCAAGGATATTAACATAATAAATATTTCGAACTCTCATTTCGCGCTTTACAGCAGATTTGAGTGGTGGTGTCTGGAAAATTTTTCCTTGAAACTCCTTCAATATGGCTCTTATTTCAGTTTCTGAAATTGCTTCATGCAGGCGCATAAGACATACATATTCTTTATCAGCCCCAAGCAGCATTTGAATAGCCCTTGTAGCATGATCTATGCCTATAGGCAAAACTCCAGTAACTTTGGGGTCTAAGGTTCCCCCATGACCAGTTTTTTCCACTCCAAGAATCCTTTTAACCCATGAATCAATTTCATGAGATGTTGGGCCTGAAGGTTTATCAAGGTTTACAACTCCTCTTTTTATATGATCTTCTAGGGGTCTTTCATCAGGGAAAGTCCCGTAGTCTGGATCAGTTTCACCTTCGGCTTTTATNNTAGTAAATCTGCCATTAAATAACCTTAAAGTTCCACGTTTATACACGATTAAGCTGCTGCTTCGAGTTCTTTTTTAATTTCTTCTACGTTGTCAGATTTTACTTCAATAGTCTGATCAACTGGTTCTAAATGTTTTATGTTGCATCTTCTGTTTTTGATGTTTGTTCCAACAACTTCAACAAATTTATCATCTATAACTTCAACTATAACACATTTTTCGCCTGCTTCTCTTCCTGCAATCTTAACACATACTCTTCCTACTTCTATTGCTGGCATGAAATCACCTCTACTACTTTTAATATGATATCAGCGATGCGTTCAGCATTAAAATTTCCGGTATTTATGATGAGGTCATAAATTTCCATGTCATTAATGTCAATACCATGAATTTCACGATATCGTTTTGCTTCGCTATTACTTCTTGAAATTATTTCTTCCTTGACAACTTCATATGGTTTATTTTCCCGTTTGCATATCCGTTTTGTACGATCAGCTATAGGTGCTATAAACCCTACTTTAAGGTCAGCTTCTACAAAATGTGCAGATAGTCTTCCCTCAACAACCAGATTTTTACTTTTATTTGCTATTTCTGCTTGTCTTTTGTCAATTAAGATATCAATATCATCATTCTCTTCAGCGAATTTACCAAACTCCAAAAGGTCCATATTCCTTTCGGCAGCCATCTGGCGAAAAATATCACCGGCTGAAACATATGGAATATCAAGCTTTTGGGATAATATTTTGGAAGCTGTAGTGGTACCACTTCCAGCTAATCCGCTGATAGTTATAATCATTCTTTCCTTGCCTCTCGCTTAAACACTTTTCGTGCGCATTCTGGGCAAAGATTTCCACCGTATGGCCTATTTGGCCTTTTTTTAGATTTTGAAAGTTTATTTATTTCATATGGTCTGCCCCTTGGGACTCCATGAAGATACTTACCACATTCTGCACATATGTGCTTACTTGGTTTTTTCTTCTTGTAACGTAAAACCGTTTTTCCTCCAGGGGTTTTTTTGAATATTCTTCTATATGATCTAGATCTGTATCTTAATTGTGGCATATACATCTCTCCTGATTTTATATGNNAGAAAGCAGTTAAGCAATCCGCATGATCATGAAATTCACTGAATAAATGTGTTACATTCCTCCAGCACCTTTAAGTCCCATCAATTTTCTGAACGCGAATGAAAATCCAAATGTAGCCAGGAANNTACCATCCAAGCCATTCGATAACCATTCCACTTAATCCTGGCGATAAATGATAGAACATATGCCAGATAGGGACTAAAAGTATATAATAAGCAAATGAAGGTAATTGAACTACTATATTATTTAACTGTGATTGAGCCATCCACCAAAACACGATGAGTATTGGAACAAATGTCACTATCATCGGTTTAAATGACATGAACATCATTTCTTTTTGAAGGCTCATGAACTCCATCTGTTTCTTTTGAAGTTTCGCAAGTGCTTGTGTATCATTTGTTTTTCTTGCTTCCATCATCTCTTGATTGAACTCCTTCATCTCAGTTTGAAGAAATGCAAGTCTGTCCTGATCTACAAGAAGCTTGTTTGCAAGTGTTGTCACAAACGAAATTATGGCTCCTATTGCAAATACTGCCAAAAATTTATTAGGACCGAAAAAATATATTATCGGGTCAAATATAGAGTTTAACCCTGCCATAAACCATTCAAATACCATTTTGCGTTCCTCTTGTATTAAAATATTTAATTAAAATTACTTTAAAGTATTTATCATATCTTCCACAGGTTCTTCAAGCCTGTTGTCATGATTTTCAATAATTTTTACAGTGGCACCGGTGAGTGCTGCGTAAGCCATGGACATTGCACGGTTCATTTCCTGATGAAGTTGTATGTCACTTAGTTTTTCCATATCTCTTGTTCTTGTTTTGTCGTTGAGTCGTCTCATCAAAATTTCATCGCTGCCTGCTTCAATTAATATGAAAATATCTGGCTGAAGTTCGTCTAATACCCATTTTGGAAGTCCAGGTAAAAAACCAGCAGGTGTTTTTATAGTACAGTGAGTATCGACAATAATATTATTATCCTCTGACATCTCTCTTATACTTTTTGCAGCATTTTTTTGAATTTCTTTCTGTACATCTGGAGACAATTTTCTTAGAGAATCTCTATCTTCCACAAGACCATCTTTTTGTGCAATTTCAAGCATCACATCNNCCATAATTGACATGTACATAATCTAAAGATTCAAGTGCCCTGGTTAAAACTGTAGTGCTTCCTGATCCTGGAATTCCTGCAATTACACCGACTTTCATTTTTATTCCTCTTTAATCTCCTAAAAATTTCCTGAGCATTGGGTGCATATCCATCAGCTGTTCCTGTGCTATTTCTTCATACAACCTGTATACTATACCGACTGTCAGGAGAATACCTGTACCTCCACCTAA
>DADN01000069.1 GCA_002509665.1 Methanobacterium sp. UBA8 | reverse complement strand
TGTTTTGCAAGTTTAACAGCTTCCGCAGCTATTTGTTCACCCATTTCTTCCAATAATTTTGTCAGTTCGTCCTTTGCATCATCACTTACTCTTAGACCACCTGCATTTTTTATGATTCTTCCAACTGGAGCAATTGGTAATTCAGCCATAAACAATCACCTCATTTTTATTTAATTAATATTAATTTTTATTTTATTAATATACACTCTTTAAATAATTCCATATATATTTATTGTTTTTTTACTGTGATTATTTGGAAAATTATATGATTTGTGGCCACTTGAAGCCAATCCATATGATTATCATAGTGTCAAAAAAATTAAACAAAAAATAAGTTAAACTTCCAAATTTATTTAGACGATTAGCATCTTATATATGTCCTGAAAGTACTATCGACAATTTTAAAGAATATTTAAAGGAACAACATAACAAGTTAACTATTATATCAAATGCACGCTTCACTATATGAGATTATATTGTAGAATTAAACAGAAATGAAGTTAAATTAACGGAGAAAGCTGAAAATTTAGTGTTCCTCAAAAATAGAACTTTTCAATTGATATCAAACAATAATTCTTTTTTTTATTTAATTAGATGGTATTCACAGATTTTTTTAATGCTTTTAAGTTTTATAATATATGAAAATTTCTAATTTCCATTGTAAAAAATTTTCAATTTTTTAACATAAGTAAATAATGTGCTTTTACTCATCTGTGAAAAAAGCTATTATTTTTAGTCAAAGAATCTAAACTATTGTGAATACAACTATATTTATAACTTTAAACTAGTGGAGGTGGCTTAAATGGATAATTTTGATGATATTGATATGGCAAGTGATTTTTTAGATGCTGCATATAAGTGCAAACCCAATAATTTAGAGCCTTTACTTCAAAAAATTGAATTAAAAATCAAAAACAGTGATTATAACGATAAAACCCTTTTAAGGGCTAAAATGATTGTAACCAGTAAATTAGCGCTTTATTACAGCAAATAATTTTTCATCCCTTTAAGAGTTAGGGTAGTTCTTCACTTTATGTAATAAGGATTAATTGATCTTTATTACATAAATCTGAATATTCAGTTTTAAATTCAAAAATTAAAAGTACTATTTCTATTTTTAGTTGTAATGAACAGCATTCAAAATTTTTAAAATTAGAAACAAAATAAAAATCTTAAAAGTTAGTATAAATCAATCACCACATATATACTAACAAAGTCATTTACTGTTATTTTTACTAATTTATAATTTTATGATGTTTGAATCTAAATTTATCATTTTTAACTACCTAATTGTCGACCATTTTATTTGCAAATACTGTCATGAATTATTTTTAAAAACTGGAAATTTACTAAATTGTATTATAATAAATTAAATGTTAATATTATTAATCAATGGTTACAAAAATTATTTAATGGATTCATGATCATTATTAAAAAATAAGAATTAGTTATCATATAATTAATTACATGAGCAAAGTTGACTTCAGTGTGATAAATATCAAAAGGTGTTTGTGTCCAGAATGTCCTGTCCAGTCAGAAAGTGTATGTGCCAAAGGTAAATGGAGAATAATGCAGGAAATAGCATGGGCAAGTGAAAGTGGGATGTATTTTGAAGCAGATAGGGTCCCTGGAATGTACTGCTCTGTGGGAAAGGCATTATGCAAGGATCTTAACCCTAAGAAAATGTGCATATGTGAGAAATGCCCTGTCTGGAAGGAAAATAATTTAAAAAATGGGGAACCAAAGCTTTATTTCTGCCAAAATGGGGAAAGTAAAAAGTAGATATGTTAAATTGATATTATAATTTATCTATTTTCTGGAGTGCATCATTCAGTTTTTTATATATCTGCATTATCTAACATACGTCAAGTTCAAATATATTAGACAGGCATAAAACCAGTATCTTATAATTTATCTATTTTTTTCAAGGCATCTTTAAACTCAGTTCTGGTTATATCTTCTTTATCTAACATAGATTTGAGTTTAAAAGCTAAATTTTTCTTGGTGATTTCATTATTTTTGCTTAAAAGGCCATCATACGCTATTTTAATGATCTGATCATCATGTGCTAACTGTTCCCAGCCAGTGGTTTCATGTTTTTCTACAGTAGAACCACTTTTTGCATTGATAACTTCCAGATTACACGCTTTGGCACCAGGATTCCACGATTGAACTGCTTTAATTTTGACTTTTTCCACATTTTCATTTACTGTCTTTCTAAATGTATCATAATTAACGGAATAACTATCCTGTGCGTTCATAGGAGCTTTATTGAGGGCATGATTTAAACTGTCAATTAAGTTATATACCCTGCCGCCTTTTTCACCATAAATGTTGCCTGATTTTGGGTAATAAGATGTTATAAATCCACATATCCATTTTTGTTTATTTTCATGGTCCGTAATTATAACATAAAACTCATTCACATCTGCTTTTTTAATTAACCTCTTTTTTATTTCCCCTATGTAAATCTCGCCTGTTATTTCTTCTCCAGGAGCAAGTTGATTTAGAAATTTTGTGTTATATTCATCACTCTTATCCTTACTGCCTTTTTGTATCCCTAAATCCAGCATAATAACCCTCCAATTGATAATATTAATATGTAAGTTAAATATATTAAAAATATCGGATAATGAGTCAAATTATTCAAGCTCTTAAATACAATATTACCCTAAAAATTTATTCAGCTAATTTAAATGAAATATTATTGAATAATGAATCAAATTCAGACTGTAACCTTTAATACTTGTTTAATATTAGTATTGACTTAATTATTCAACCTCTTAGTTTAATCTGTAATCTTTAACACATATTTATAAATTTATTACGTTTTATCTGCAGGAAACTGAAAGTATTCAATCTGTAACCTGCAAATCATTTAAAAAAAATTTATTAACATCTCTTGATGTGATTGAGATCGTTTGTTATANNTAACTTATAACTAATACTTGCTGATTGAGATTTAAAATTTAAAAAAAGAAATTTAATTTCTTATTCTGTTTCTTCGAAGTGTTTAATGCTTTCAAGAGGTACTTTTGTTCTTAAAATCTTACACCCTGTGTTGCTGTCCTGTACAAGACCAACACCACTTCCAAATAAACGTTCTAATTCTGTTAAGTATGAAACTGGAACATTGAAATCTTTGCTAAGCTCGATATAGATATAGAGATTNNGATTGATCCTAGAGAACTCTTCAAATGTATCTTCCCTTTGAGCTAACTTTATTATTGGATTTCCTTCTTTTAAATCTACTAAAAGCATATATATTATATTATCCAGTCTTTCCAACATTGACAGGGCTCCTAATATTTGATTATTAAATTTAATAACTAAAAAGTACTTTATATTATTATATGATTTTAGATACAGATATTATTTGTTAAAGTCATAAACATAAACTATAGTGAATAACCCATGCTTTGGATTGATTGAGTTATAAAAAATGTATTTACANNAAGTTTAAAAAGTTATGTTTACGGAACTTCGTTCCGTAACCGTGAAAATTCTATGAATTTTCACATGTTATTCACTATAAAAACTTTTATATACTTGTTCCTAAAGTATTTAAATAAAAAGAGTTTTATTGTATTAACAGAAACCTATTTTGGTGATTATTATGAAAGATAACGAAATTAAATCAATTGCAGTAAAAGTTTTCAATAATTTAAAAAGTGTTGAAGTTGCAAAAAATCCAGACGCGTCAGAAGAAGTAGGAATGGATGTAAGAGAAATGTTACTTGGATTCGACACTAAAGAATCAATAGGCGATGCCTTAAAATTAATTAGTGAAAAAATGGATACAGATAATAATGTAGATGCTGAAGATCTTGCAGTAGTAATAACTAGAACTCCCATAATGACTGCAAATGGACAATGGTTCATTGAAGTGGATGCGGATGATTTTGTTCATTATTTTGCAGAGTAAATTCTAGAATTTAATTAAAAGAGGCAGAACGTCTCTATAATTCAATTCTTTTTTTAAATTAAAATTTTTTTAAAAAAATATTAATTTTTTAGCTTATTTTTACAGTTTTAATTGATTAAATATTGAACTATTATTTCTATAACTTATTTAAAAGTAAAAAGAAATTGCAAAATTAGTAAATTATTAGTATAGCATCTTGGATCTGTATATTCTCCAGTAATATTGTGCTGCAGTTAATTTTGTTTTTCTGTAATCTACAGTAGTTGGCGGGACAAAATCACTGTCTGTCCAGTCTCTAACTTTAACTGTTGTTTTTGTAACTTTTGCAATTGTTATAACTTCATGCCAGGCTAGGTGATATTTTCCCTTGTTTTTGTATTTGTAGTAAATTAAAGCTTTTGTCTTTAAAAAATTATTATTGTACTGATAAGTTTTCCATACCATTTTCATCTTTGAATTATCTAGCCAGAAGTAGTGAGTACCTTGATCTACTATTTTCACTGCTGATGCAGGCTGAGCGCATTGAAAACCAATAAAAACCATAAACAAAACGCTTAATATCAAATATATGTTTTTATTCACTTTTTTACCTCCTTAAATTTTAATTTCTAAAATATGTAACTTATTTTTAAGTTACAATTAAAAAGTAACATTTTAAACATATAAAGTTTTGCTAAAATAGCATTAATCAGTATAGAAAACAGGTAGAAATTTTAAAATTAAGTTATTTTAATTGGCTAAAATCATTTAAACTGCTTTTTATTACCTTAAACTGTATTTATTAGCTTATTTTAAATTAAAAGAACTGCTTGATACAGAAAGGAAACTGCAGGAGAAAAAGGAGTAAATTTAATAAAGGTACAATATGTACCTTAACCTGAATCACTTATCTGGTTGATAACAGCCTGATGCATTCTCCTTATAAATTCAATCCTCTCTTCGTATTTTAAAACATCCAGATAACATTGAGCAACAAGGTTAAATGAAAATGGTGATGGAATTACAGTGTTTATCTGTTTTATCTCAAGCTGTCCGCTTTCAATCATTTTTAAGACACGTTTTGCATTTTTAAGGTCCATAAAATCCTCTATAACTTCCCTTCTTGCTTCTTTAAGTATTGAAAAGTTTTCATCAAGTTCTTTGACAAAACTTAACAGTATTTTACCTTTGATATGCTGCCTGGAAACACTTTTTTGTTTTCCTTTATAATGCCTTAAAATCATCAAAGCTCTTCCAGCGCAGTGCCTGAACCTTCCGGCAAGGGTTTCTGTTTTATCAATTGCTTTAATTAAAATTTCTTCAATGTTTTCAGAGGTAAGTTCATTAAATGATTCTAAACCTCCTATTTTACCTTCTGAACTTAAATAAAACCCGTTATCAGAAATTGAAATCATAATATCTCGCTTATATTTTTTAGCAAGTATATATGCTACAGCTCGGGATAATGCATCATTAACCCTTCTTCCAAAGCAGGTATGGAAAACAACGAATTTCCTGTTTCCAAAACCTTTGTAGTGTTCTATAAGAAGTTTTTTGTTACTTGGAATCACTGCATATAGGTACTGTTCCCTGAAATATTCGTATATCGAATTTGCAGCGTTGTAATCAACGTAAAGAAATTCATGGATAAAGTCCATTATTTCTTCCTTGCTGCGGCCGTATTCAAATCTACCTTCCATCAACGCCCTGAACCGTTGAATTTCAAGTGCGAGATCAAATGAAAGGGGCAGCTGTTCAGAAAACCATGAAGGGATACTTGGGGGCCCTGAAGAAGGAGTAACATTTAATGTCATTCCCCGGGCATAATTAAAACGATAAATTCTTCCACCCAGGACAAAAGTGTCCCCTTTTTGAAGTTTTTCCATAAAATCTTCTTCCACATGTCCAACGACCTGGCCGGCGCATTTAACCCTTGCAGAGGACCTATCTGGGATGGTGCCTATATTTGTTGAATATAGCATTCTGGCTAATTTTCCTCTCTTTCCAAACATATTGGTGTCATAATCAACCCATATCTTAGCATAGACATATCTATCCTCTAGATCAGTATATTCGCCAGCTAAATAACTTAAAACACTTAAATAATCGTTTATTGATAAATTTCTATAGCAGTAGCTTCTTTTAACCAGGTCATATATTGTATCAATGTCCTGTTTGCTTTCTATTGCTATTCCATAGATGTGCTGCGCTAGAACATCAAGACAGTTTTCAGGGATATGAATTTCGTCTATTTTCCCTTCTGTTGCATTTTTTAGTATCAGTGAACATTCTACAAGGTCGTCTCTGTCTACAACAATAATCCTTCCTTTGGATTTTTCATGCAGCTTGTGTCCACTTCTCCCTATACGCTGTAATGCCCTTGAAACAGATTTTGGAGAACTTACAAGTATAACTAAATCTATGTATCCAATATCTATCCCTAATTCCAGAGATGTTGAAGATACAACAACTTTTAATTCCCCATCTTTTAATTTATCTTCTGTTTGAAGTCTTAATTCCTTTGAAAGTGAAGAATGATGGGTCATGATATTACTGTCATGATATCTGTCTTTAAATCTTTTTTTAAGGTTGAAAACAACACTTTCCGTACCGCTTCTGGTATTTGTAAATACTAAAGTAGTTTTGTGGCTCTGTATTAATTCATCCAGAAGTTTATAAGTTGCATTGTTCATTTCTTCGGGATCTGAGTTTATTATATCATCAACAGGGCATAAAACTTTCATATCAAGTCTTTTTAAGTAATTTACATCCACAATTTTACAGTCTCTAACTTCTCCGTCTTGAGAACCTACCAGATAGTGGGCCACCTTTTCAAGGGGAGAAACAGTTGCACTTAATCCAATCCTTGTAAAGTTACCTGCCAGGTTTTGCAGCCTCTCTAAAGTTAAACTAAGATGGACTCCTCTTTTATTATCTGCAAGTGAGTGAATTTCATCTATTATGACGTATCCAACGTCTTTAATTTTTTCCCTAAATTTGGGGGCGCAAAGAAGGATTGACAGTGTTTCGGGAGTTGTAATCAATATGTGCGGTGGCTTTTTAAGCATTTTTGTCCTTTCATATTGAGTTGTATCACCTGTTCTCACTGCCTTTCTAATTCCAAGCTCTTTTCCTGCAATTTTTTCAATCTCACGCAAAGGTTCATCGATGTTTTTTTCTATGTCGTTATCGAGCGCCTTTAGTGGTGAAATATATATACAGTAAACTTTGTCTTCTAGTTTATCCATGTCGGAAAGCATGGTTAACTGGCTTATAATTGAAAGGAATGCAGTAAGTGTTTTCCCGGATCCAGTAGGTGATGAAATAAGGATATTGTTACCTTTATGTACATCCATAATGGAAAGCTTTTGAGATTCTGTAAATCCATTAAACTTGTTTTTAAACCATTCCTTGACCCAGGGATGTAATAATTTATAAATTTCAGCATCTTTATAGATTTTTGTCTGTCTTTTTATCATTTTCTTTCCTTTAATTTCTTAATTTACTAAAAAGAAAATAAATTAAGTGTTAATTTTATTCTTGTTCTATATTTTATACTCAACTATATTTTTATATCCACTAAATTTTTTATCTTCCCAAAATTCATGACTTCAATNNCGCAAACACTTCAAAATCACCTAAAGAAACATCTTTTAAAAATGGAGAAATTGTTTTTTGCTGCAGGCAGTCTGAACCTTCAGTTATAAAGTTAAAAGAAGGCATTACTATAAACTTTTTATTATTTACTTTGCCCTTTAAGTAACATTTTACCTTCTCTACCCTTTCTCCACTTCGAAGTCCAATGCTGGGATGTTCATGACCAATAATTACGGTATTTTCTTCCATTTTATCAAATTCAGGAGGTATTTTATCCCCGTGCATTATAATATAATTTTCTACAGAGTAATTTTCATATACCTCCAGGCCGCATTTTTCAGCTATAAAACCTGTAAAATTGTCATGGTTTCCCTTAATTAGAATTATTTCATCGAAATGTTCTTTAAGGAATTTAATGAAGTCCATAACTTCATCCCATTCCTGTTTGCTGATTTTACCAAATTCATGTTTTAAGTCGCCGTTGACTATAATATTACTGGCATTTGAAGCTTCTATAATTTCGGTAAGTCTAGCTATAATCTTTTTATATTGGAATCGGGGGATCATAAAGCCTTCTCTATTTAAGGCATATTCATAACCCAGGTGAACGTCTGATATGACCAAACAGTCTTTAATAAGCAGAGCTGAGTCAACAATTTCTGCACCATAAATTTCATTAGTTTTCATGTAAATCTCTGATATTTGATCCTAATTTAAAAAAAATATTTTCTTGATGTTCTATGAATATATTAAAAATAATTGATAAGTACATTAACTTGNNGTAAATATATTTTACTCATATATACCAAATAACTTAAAACAGCTAATTTCAATAAACTTGACTTAGATTTAAATCAAATTATAAATATATTGTTGTATAACTTCCAATTGAGTGTTATATTATAGAATTCAATAAATTAATCACATACAGTTGAGCATATAATCAATTATAGGCAAGACATTTTTAAATGGTGAATAACATAATTTATTTAACTTACAGATTAAATAAATTTTAATTGATTACATTTAACTCATTTAAAAACGTTGTTGTGATTAAATAAAATGAATATCTACTATTTAGTAATTTGCTATAAATAAAGGTGATTTATATGGCTAGTGAAATTGACACCCTCATAAAAAACTTAAAAGATGGAGATGTAGAAGCTAAAAAGGAAGCAGCAGAAGAAATTGGTAAATCCGGAGATTCAAATGGAATTGAACCTCTTATTGAAGCTTTTAGCGATGAAAGCCCTGCTGTTAGATTCCAGGCTGCTAAATCTCTTGGAGAAATAGGGAATCCTGCAATAGAACCATTGATTGAAGCTTTAAAAAATGATAATGAAGGAATAATTAAAAAATATATCACCCTTGCCCTTAAAGACATTGGTGATGTAAGTGTTGTTGATACTTTAATTGATGTTTTAAATGACGATGACTTTGCAGTTCGAAAATTTGCAGCAAAGGCTTTAGGGGAAATAGGAGATAAAAAAGCTGTTGAACCTCTTATTGAGTCATTAACTGATGAAGATTGGGGTGTTAAAGTAGCTACACTTAAAGCCCTTGGTGATCTTGATGATGAAAGAGCTATAGATCCAATTAAAAAAGCAAGGAGAGCTGCTACTGGAGATAAAGACCTTAAAAAAGTTGCAAATAAAGCTTTAAAGAAAATAGGTAAATAATTTTAATTAAATAATTATTTATTTTTAATCATGATTTAAAAATTTTTGAGGCTCAAGTTCCTTCTTTTTTTCTTATTTTTTTAAGAATGTTACCCATGACACTGCCTTTTTCCAGTTCCTTGATAATATTATCTTTTTCTTGAACTACGCCCCAGAGCAGTTCATGACTTTTCTTTAATTTATCGTATTCTTCCTTAGTTAATTCAACTTCATTTATTTTAAGCCGTAAAGATTCTTTCTCAAGGGTACGTAAATCAGTTAATCTTTTAACTTCTCTTTCAAGGTCCTTATTTGAAGCTTTTAAATCATTATATTGGTTATAGATAGCATTAAGTTCTTCTATGTCCTTATTAAGCATTTCAACTTCAGCTTGATAGCCGTCATTAACTTTTTTAATATCTAACTGGAGTTCTTCGATCTGCGATTCATGCAGGTCACTGAGATTTCTTATTTTTTGATCGCTTTCCATTAATTCATGATCTTTTTCATCTAATAATTTTCTTAGATTAAGAATCTCCTGATCTTTTTCGCTTAATGATTGTTTTAGTTCATTAAAACTAGAATTTGTGTCCTCTGAACCTTGAAATTCCTGCTGGAAATCTGCTTCACTTAAAATTACAATATCTTCTATATCTTCAAAATTAGTGCCTTCAATCTGCTCTTTCTTGACGGGTATCATATACCTTCGGGTAATCTTTTTAGTACCGTCTTCTGATTTTACCTTTGATGGTCTTTCATATTTTTTAAGTTTGCAGTATAAAACAGAGATATTTTTCATTGAATGTGAATATATTAACTTCTAATATATAACTTTTGAGTTGTTTAAGATTAAATTGATTAAATTCTGTGATAATAAATTATTTAGATAAAAACATACCATATAGAAAGATATGAAAAATGATCCAGAAAAAATCAAGATTTACTCATCTGAAACTGGACATGTAGAACTGATGGAAAAGGTAGAAAAAACTGATGAAGAGTGGAAAGAAATACTTACTCCCACGCAGTTTGATGTAGCGAGAAAAAAAGGCACTGAAATGGCATTTACTGGAAAATATCATGACTGCCATGATGATGGAATTTACAGGTGTGTATGCTGTGACATTGATTTATTTGATTCTAAAACAAAATTTGAATCAGGAACTGGTTGGCCTAGCTTCTGGGAGCCAATAGCAGAAGAAAATGTGAAAACAGAAACAGATGAAAGCCATAATATGATTCGAACTGAAGTTTTATGTGCCCTTTGTGACGCTCATCTGGGCCATGTATTTGATGACGGCCCACCACCAACAGGAAAAAGATACTGTATGAATTCCGCCTCTTTAAAGTTTGTCAAAAGATAAATCCCAAGAGCTAATAATATTTCCTTATTTTATTTTTTTATTAATCTGTAAATGTCTTCACGTCTACCGTTTAATAAGGGTAATTCTTCCCGTATTTCTTTAATTTTTGATAATTTTATATTAGCATAAATTATTTCCTCTTTCTCACTGGCCCTAACTAAAACATCCCCCCAGGGGTCAGCAACCATAGAATTACCATATGCAACATACGAAAGCTCTTCATTTCGAGCAGGAGATGCAGCAGCCACATAAAGCTGGTTATCAATAGCCCTTCCTCTAATTAAAGTTTCCCAGTGTGCAGGGCCCGTAGTCATATTGAATGCACCAGGTATAACAATTAGTTCTGCCCCTTCAAGTGCCATAAGCCTTAAAAGCTCAGGGAATCTGATATCATAACATATTGCTACTCCTATTTTACAGAATTCTGTATCAATTAAAGTAATTTGATTGCCGGGACTTATAATGTCTGATTCTTTAAAACTAATCTTTTCAGGGATATCAATATCAAAAAGGTGCATTTTCCTGTGAGATCCAATTACTTCCCCATTTCTATTAAATATAAAACTGGAATTGTATAATTCATCCCCATCTAATTCCGGTATGGAACCCGCAATAACATACATATTTGAATCTTTTGCAGCTTTTGAAATTGATTTAAGAGTTTTACTGTCTTTTTTCTCCTCTGCATATTCTTTAAACTTTTCATTGTCGTATGGACAATTGAACATTTCAGGTAAAATTACCAGATCGCTTTTATTTTCTGCTGCAGTTTTAATCATATCTAAAGCATTCTTTATATTGGAATCTTTATCATCAATGACTTTCATCTGACATAAAGCAAGTTTAAACTGATCTTTCATTTAATCACGGCATCTAATTAATTTTTAAGGTTATGGGACTGCCTTATCATATCAATCCAGAAATCTTCAAGGCTTTTTAAGACTTTAATAAAACTATCAAGATTTGCCGGT
>DADN01000101.1:2416-20416 GCA_002509665.1 Methanobacterium sp. UBA8 | reverse complement strand
CTCGAATGCGAAGCCCTCGAAAATCTTGGTTTTCAGGGCATGCGAAACTTTAAAAAATCAAAAATTTTTTAAGCCTACAAAAACCTTTGGTTTTTGTGGCCGAGGAAATTTAATTTCCTCCGGCAAAGAAAATGCTAAGCATTTTCTCCAGCTTTGTTTCGCGGTTCAGGAAAACCTTAAAAAATCGTAGATTTTTTACGTATAGAAAAATGTTGTCAAAATTGAAAATTTTGACACAGCGAAAACAAAGTTTTCGCATGCTACTCATTTTTCTCTAACTATGGTTTTCCTTCAACGTGCAAAAATTCTTTGAATTTTTGCCATTACGAAATTGAAAATTTCGTAAACGTTAAAATTATAAATTTTGACAGCATTCGGGGCCGAGGAAATATAACTTACAAACACGTAGTGTTTGTGCTCCGAAATTCGTAGAATTTCGAGAGTTTCCTCAGGCATGTGAAAAAAATAATGTTTTTCACGGTTGCAAATCCTACGATTTTTGCATGTTACGTACTTCTTCAATTTGAACTATGGTTATATACAAATTGAGAATTCATATAAGTAATCTTTAAAGGATGATCATGTTTTTATCAATACTTAAATCCTGATCATAAATCATATGAACACATATTCTTTTTATAGCATTTTTAAACATTTGCAGTTTAATTTTAAAATGTGAAATACAGTAAAAATTTGATACGATAAATTAATTAAATAGTGAATATTATTTACATTTATAGAACGTTTACAAAATTGTATATTTTATGGACAATGTTTACAAAAGTAATCTAATGAACTTTATTTAAACAGGAAGTTAAAATGAAATTTATCACTATAATCCCTGCCTATAATGAGGAAAAGGCTATTAAAAGCGTAGTCACATGTGCACTTAAATATGGTGATGTTTTAGTAGTGGATGACGGTTCGGATGACCTTACTAATGGCCGCGCAAAAAATGCAGGCGCGAGAATAGTAAAACATGAAAAAAACATGGGGAAAGGGGCCGCCATAAAATCAGGGCTTAAAGAAGCTTTAAATGATAATTATGATGTTTTAGTATTGCTTGATGGTGATGGTCAGCACAATCCGGATTGCATACCTTCCTTTACATCAAATATGGAGGGTAATGAACTGATAATCGGTTCGAGATTTAAAAATGGAAATCCTGAGAATATGCCTGTTTGGAGAAAGCTCTCAAATAAAATTACAACTAATCTTATTAAATTTGTAACGGGTTACAAGCTTACAGATAGTCAGAGCGGTTTTAGGGCCATTTCAAGGGATGCAGCAGGGCTTTTTCTGGATATAAAATATGATGATTATGTATATGAATCTGAAATGATTTATAGGGCATCTGAACATGAAATAAAAGTTAGTGAAGCGCCAATACCATGTACATATGGCGATGAGAAGTCTTATGTGACTAAAGTACATGCTTTAAAATATATATTGTTTATTATCGGGCTTTTAGGCAGGAAATTCAAGGTTAGGATTATAAGTAACCCTATTACTGCAAAATTAGGTAATTAGAGATAAAAATAATTGGATGTCTTAAAAATTTAGATATGCAGAACCAGTTTTCTCCTGCAATATGATTAATTAATATTTTCCTGTTTTAAAGTATCTTCAATTATCTTTATATCATTAACAATTTATTTTAAGCCATGTTTTACATAGTTTTATAATCATTATAGACATACTTCAACTGAGCCTATCTATAAAATATCAAAGAGAAAGCAAGTGGGGAATCTAATTGAAACGGTTTTACATATTCGCTGTCAGTATAGCTTTAATTATTTTGCTTATATTGTGGGTAGGGCCTACCAATATTATAAATGCTTTTAAAACTGCTAAGTGGGAGTGGCTGTTGGTAGCTCTTTTAATTCACCTTCTGGTTATTGAAGTAAGGGCGCTAAGATGGGGATTTATAATAAATAAACCATTTGAAATTAAAAATAATTATATTGTTAAAACAATAGGGCTTTTTGCAGGGAATTTTTCCCCAATGAGGACAGCAGGTGAAGTTTTAAACGCACTTGCAGGTAAAAAAATCAATAAAATATCCCTATCTGAAGGATTGTCTGCAGGATTAACTGAGAGACTCTT
The DNA here is from genome assembly GCA_002509665.1 of Methanobacterium sp. UBA8. GTDB lineage: Archaea > Methanobacteriota > Methanobacteria > Methanobacteriales > Methanobacteriaceae > Methanobacterium_D. The sequence continues at coordinate 18,310 of DADN01000101.1, read as the reverse complement.
TGATTTTTTAATTGTGGCACTTCTGCTTATTATCGCTTCTATATGGATAGAAAATATGCGTTTAATGTCTATTTTAGGTGCTGCTGGGGCTTTAATAATGGTTTTACTGGTATATCTTGTAAATTGGAGGGAAGACACCAGTATATGGATATATAATAAAATTCATCCTGTTTTATGTAAACTGCCTATTAATAATGAAACCCTGGACAATATATATCTCAAGTTTACAGAAGGGTTAAAAGGAATGACCACTCATACTAATTCCTTTACAACAAGTAAAAATTTAGTTTTTGTATCTATTCTAGCGTTTATGTCGTGGATTTTAGAATGTCTCAGGCTCTATGTGGTATTTTATGCATTTAACGTTCAAATAAGTTTTACTTCAGTTATTATAATACTGATCCTGGCAAATATTATTGGAATAGCTTCTGCACTTCCTGGAGGAATAGGATCAATTGAATTATCCCTTACTGGGCTTTTTGCACTTTTTGGAGTTCCAGCAGCGCTAGGTGGAAGTATAGCTCTTGCAGACAGGTTAGTTTCCTTCTGGATGGTTAGTGTACTGGGCATAATATTTTCATCTTACTATGCCCGTGACATATTGGGCGAAATTAAAAATTATACTTTAGATATCAGGATTTTAAAGGATGAATAATCAGAAACTACATATTTAAACAAGTATTTTTAAGGATTTTCCATCATTTAAAATCAGTTCCATATTTCCATTATACTGCTGCACTTTTCCTGTTATTTTCACCCTGTGATTTGCAAAAGACATGAGAGTTAAATTGTTTTTTTCAAGGTCTAATACTGCACTATCAAATATTACAGCAATAGTTTTCCCAGTTCCATCTCTTACTTGTAAAAAATAAGTATTGCTTCTTGGGGATTTATCTATCTTCTCGACTAAGCCTACAACTGATACATCTTCATCAAGCATTCCTTTGTTTAAGTCTTTTATCTTAATTTCTTGAGGTGTTATTTTGTCCGAAAGTACCATCATTCCGGATAAACCTAAAACTGCAATTATTAAAACTATTTTAAAAATTTGACTATCTTTCATATTGATATACTCCATTGGCCCATTGAAGTATTTCAATATGGACATATTTAAGTATTTACATTCTATTTTTATAAATAGTCCAAAATAAGATGTTTTTTAGCTAGACTAGGGCTAGAAATGCATTATTTAAGATAGTGTTAACATTTCCATTGTCTACAAAACTTGTTAATAGAAAAATAAAAAAATAAGTGTCATGCTATGAAATTAACTTTTACTCTTAAAAATTGATTCCACGCGCTCCACAGTGTCAATATCCTCAATACTTAAATCTTCTCTTATTCTTTTAACAACAGGGAACCTTAAGGAGTAACCGCCTTCGTATTCGGGACTTTTAACAATCTCACTGAATGCAACCTCAAGGATAATTTCAGGTTCCGATTTCACTTTCCTGCCTTTTTTTTCTATAAGCGCGCTTTCAACTTTGTTAGAAAGTTCAAGCAGAGTGTTATCATCGAGTCCAGTTGCGGTATGTGCTATTGTTTTTAAAGTTCCATTTCCGTCCTGCGCGGCAACAAGGTAAGAACCTATAAGATTGGCTCTTCTTCCTCTACCATATATTCCTCCTACAATTACTAAATCCAGAGTTTCAGGTTCGGCTTTAAACTTAAGCATCTTTTTGCCTCTTATACCTGGCATGTACGGCGCATGAGGGTCTTTTATCATTATTCCTTCATGTCCTTTTTCAATTGCAATCTTGAAGAGGTCTTCTGCGTAAGCTGTGTGTTCTGGTGTTACTTTAACCTGGGTGCTGAGACCGAATTTTCCATCATCTATCTTAGATATTGATTCAAGTATTTTACGCCTTTCCTCAAACGGTGTATCAATAAGTGGCTTTTCAAAGTAAAGTGCATCGAAAAGATACAGAGTCAATGGAACTTCAAGCCTTAACCTCTCAACTTCATACTTTCTCCGCACTCTTTGAAGTACATACTGGAATGAAATTGGTTTTCCTTCCTTCATGGCGATTATTTCTCCCTCCACAATAAAATCTTTGTGGGGAAGGCATTTTTCGATGTATTCAACAATTTCTGGAACTGCATCTTTTATGTTATCCAGCCTTCTTGTGAAAACTTTGATTTCATCCCCAATTCTATGAATCTGGACTCTGAAACCGTCATATTTAACTTCACAGAGGGCGTAGCCCATTTCTTTAATATCATCTTTAACACTTTTTGAAAGTTGAGCAAGCATTGGTTTTACAGGCTTTCCCGGTAGGAGAGTCAGATTTTTAAGTCCTTCCTCTCCCTCTTCTTTGGCTACTTCTGCAACAAGGCCAGGGTCATTTGTAAGCATCATGGCTCTCTCTACTACTTCTTTGTTTATGTTAAAGGCTTCTGAAATGGCATCTTTGAGCGTACCCTCTCCAAGTCCGACTCTAAGCTCTTCAAGAACCGTTCTTGTGATATATTTGGCCTCTTTCGGTGATGCAGATGAAAGGAGCTCACGTAAAATTTCTATTTTTTTACCCTGTGCTCTTTTTCCGGATTTATCTGCCATCTTGTCCATGTTATTGTAAACTTTGGTTATAGTCAGGGGCATTGTAAATAGAGTTGATTGGAATCTATTGCTGAAAAGATATTCTGAAGCTAAACCAATGTCTCCTCTGTCCCTTACACTGTCCTCAACAGCTTCAGGGCTCACTCCCACAACTAGTGATATGGCTTTCATAAGGAGTTTTAGGCCTATTCCCATTTCTTTTTCGCTCCATGTGGGGAATACTTTCCCTAGTGATAATAAAGTGACAATTGGAAGAATTTCTGCGTCGGTATTTTTTAGAAACTCCGCAAGAATTGTTGTTTTTTCAAGTCTTTTGGTGGTGGAATTCAATGATTCATAGACATCCACGAGCTCTTTGTATTTCATTTTACTCTCTAGCTTGGCCATAATTATCACATATAGAATTAGATTTAATAAATAAGATCATATAAAAACGTTGACTATTCTGTTATACAATAGAACGCTCATTAAAATAAAGTTAACTCCGCTTTCAGGTATTAGTTAAAAATCTTTGATGATGCATTAAACTAAAATTTTTCAAATTTTATATTCATTTAAAGCTTTTAAATTTCAAAGTCTAATATATTAAATAAGCAATTAAAAGGGGAATTTTATGCCTGAACTACCTGAAGTAGAATCATTTGGAAAATATTTAGATAGGACCTCACTTGACAAAACTATTGAAAATGTAGAGGTTAAGAACCCTGAACTTCTTCAAAATGTGAATGCAGATGTCTTAAAAGAAAAATTAGAAGGTCACAAATTTAAATATACTAAAAGATATGGTAAATATACTTTTACAGCTCTGGACAATAATTTCTGGTTAATTTTACATTATGGAATGACTGGAAGGCTCAAATACTTTAAAAATCAGGATGAAGCACCTTCTTATGATAGACTCCTCATAACTTTTGAGGATGGGGGCCATCTTGCATTTGATGATCCACGAAAGTTTGGAAAAATCAATATGACCTCTTCAATCGAAGACTTTGTTAAAGAAAAGAAGTTAGGGTCTGATGCGACTGAAATTAATTTAAAGGTTTTTAAAGAGATTTTCGAAAAGAGAAAAGGTGCCATTAAATCCTTATTGATGGATCAGCATATAATGGCAGGCATTGGTAACATATATTCTGACGAAATACTTTTTCAGGCGCGTATTCATCCTAAAGTCCCTGCTAATAAATTGAATAGTGCTCAAATAGAACGGATTTTTAAAGTAATGAAGTCTGTGCTCAAAACATCGGTGGATAAACGGATAGCTGATGAAGAGCTTCCAGATTCATTTATAATTCCCCACAGAAAAAAGAATGGAAAATGCCCAAATTCGGATATAAAATTAAAAACAATTAAAGTTTCAAGTAGGACTGCTTATTATTGTCCTCAGTGCCAAAAAGAAATATTTGAATAGATATTTCTACCTCATTTTCATAGAATTCTTTTTCACTTTTTAGGAAAAGTAATACTAATGCAGTAATTAATAAAAGATATTTTTATTTTTTCGCCTGTTTGTATTGTCATATGTCAAATTAATGGCGTTAATATCTGTTTTTAGCTAATGTTGGGTAAAACTGTTTTGATATGTATTTTTAATTGTTTCTAATATTGTTAATTTTGCTTATTTAAAAAAAATTATGAACAGATTGGTAATAAAGTAATAAAAATTTAAATATTATGAATAACAAAATGGTAGGCATGGCAGTTTTGGACCTTGTATGGATGGTTGCATCATATGCTGCTTTACTGGCATTTATAGCAATAGTGGGAGTTCTAATCTTTAAGTTTGGAATTACTTCATTTAAACTGGCAATAAGTACTGTGGGAGCAACTAGGGGGATAGAAAACATCAAAGGTGTTGTTAATCAACATGGTCATAGAACTACAGATGAATCAGATGAAATGGAAATCATTGCTTCTTATATCACTCGTTTCGTACAAAAAAGCGTAGAAAGAAACTATTATGCAAAATACGTTTATGAAATGCTTAGAGTTGAACTTATTCTTTCCTACATTAACTCTTTAGATCATTTTATAGGATCTAAACTTGAGAATGTAGATTATGCAGGATACATGCAGAAGCTATTTGATATTAAGAAAATTAATTCACGAGCTGATTCTTTAAAGAGCTTTGTAAAATCTAAACGTGAAAAGAATTTTGCAAAATATGCATATATACAGTTGTTTAAGAAATAATATCATATGAATTTAGAAGAGCTTTGTGAAGTTGCTAGTACCTGTGTTAAATGCCCATTACATGAGAGCAGAACCAAAGTTGTTTTTGGAGAAGGCTCGAAAAATGCTAAGATAATGCTTGTAGGGGAAGCACCCGGAAAAAAAGAAGATGAAACTGGAAGACCATTTATTGGAATGGCCGGTAGAATTTTAAGTGAGATAATAGAAGAAGCAGGCATGAATCGGCCTGATATTTATATCACTTCAATTGTAAAGTGCAGGCCTGAAAACAACCGAAAACCAAAAAAGTTAGAGTACGCTACATGTATTGATCTCTATTTAAACAAGCAAATAGAATTAATTGACCCTGATATTGTGGGATTGCTTGGAAACAGCGCAGCTTACGCATTAATTGGTAAAAAGAATATTAAACAGATCCATGGGAATACCTATGAATTAAATGGTAGAACGTATATGGCTCTTTTTCACCCAGCTGCAGCTTTGTACTCACGTGTACTTTTACCTCAATTAAAAGAGGACATGGTAATTCTTAAAAAAGCTGTTGAACAGTAATTATTGGGATTTATCCATCATTTTTTGCAACATTTGGGCATTTTGGGGCGCATTTGCGTGGTAATCATTGTTAAAGTAACAGAATATATGATCTGAATTTGATTCTTTCAGCTTATTGGCCCATTCTTTCAATTCTTTATCAGAATAAAGGTAATGATATTCTTCATTTCCAACTCCATGAAATCTAACGTAAGTGATATTCGCTGTTATTATAAGATCATCTGGAAGATCAGCAGATGAAACAGAACAAAATCCTACTTCAAATTCGTTTAATAAGTCATAAACTTCTTCGTCAAACCAGCTAGGATGTCTAAATTCTATAATATTATTTTTGGAAATGTCAAACTGTTTTACGGCATTTTTTAAAAAATCGATATCTTTTGATTTTTGGGGAGGAATCTGAAATAATATGCATCCTAATTTTTCATCAAGGATTTTTGCAAGACTATAAAAATGATTCACTGTACTTTGCGTATTTTTGAATCTTCTTCTGTGTGTAATAACCTGATTGGCTTTTAGAGTAAGCTTAAAATTATCAGGTGTTTTATTATACCATCCTTCAATGGTCTTTTCACTTGGAAATCGATAAAAAGTGTTGTTAATTTCTACAGTGTTAAACTGTTTAGAGTAGTATTCCAACCATCTTGACTTACTCAGTTTTTCTGGATAAAAGTCTCCTGCCCAGTCATTATAATACCATCCGGAGCAGCCTAAAAAATATTTTTGATTGGATTTCATTTTTTTAAAATAATTTAACGGATAATTATTTTATTCAATATTTGGCTATGATTATTCTCGGTAAATTATACCATGTTTTAATTCGTAATTTCGCCATGCTTTTGCAACAGGAACTTGATCTTCGTCCCATTCTTGTTCAAAGTCATTTATTACTATGTTGCGTATTTTTGCTGAGGATATTTCGTCCTTACCCTGCACAGCTTGATTTACATCATTAATGGTTTTATCTATGAGTCTTTTTTTGGCATGTGTTCTATATCCTGCATCTTTAACTGCATTTTCAACAGAGTTTTTTACTTTTTGTTCGTTAAACGGCTCTTTTTCGCCGTTTCTTTTAATTATATCTGTCATGATTTCTATCCCCTGGGATTTTAATTCAACAAATCTCAGATAGCTTAAAAATAAGTTTTTTGAACTTTTAACCTGTTAAAAATAGTTGAAAGTATAAAAAAATTAAAAAGAATTAGTAGTTAATTCCATGTTTTCGTTCGTAGCTTCTCCAAGCCTGAGCTACTTTGGGCGCATCACTCTCTAAATCATTTACTATTTCGTTTCTAAGTTCCTCGGCACTTATTTCATTCCTTTCCCTTGCAAGATTTTCAGCGTCCTGTGTTGCATGTTCAATTGCTTTCATCTCTTTTGTTATGGTAGATCCTGAATCTGAAACCGCACTTTCAATTGATTTCCTCAACTTCTGTGGTTTAAATGATTCTTTTTTTCCATTTCTTTTTATAACATCGGTCATAAATTCACCTACATAATACATTTATTATAAAAAAAATATTCAATGAATTAGTAGTTAATTCCATGCTGGCGTTCATATTGTTTCCATGCATTGGCAACTTGCTGATCATCTTGTTCTAAATCAGTTAATACGGTATCTCTTATTTGTTTTGTTTGAATTTGACTCTTATTTTGTGCCATTTGTATAACATCTTGGGAAGCATGTTCTATAACATTCATTTTTTCCTGTGGGCTAAAACCTGCATCCTTAACCGCATTTTTAACGGAATTTTTTACTTTTTCTGGACTAAATTGTTCTTTTTTTCCATTACTTTTTATAACATCTGTCATAAATTCACCTCCACTATAAATGAAAATCATGTAGATATTCTATTTCATGATTTCATCATATTATTTTATAATTTAGTATTACTTATTGCACTGATTTATGAATATCTATCTATAAAAAAGTTTAGATCAAACTATTTTTATTGGAGTAATTATTAAAAAATAAGCTATTAAATTAGATTATATAGAATTTAGTGGCCTTATATTCATTTATTTCAAGTTTATATCCATGTAAAATTAGATTTAATATATTTGCTATCCTTCATACATCTGTAAAATTTCGTTTGAGCTTGTGGCTTGTTCGGGAGATTTTTCTTCTCGCCACCTTATGAATCTGGGAAATCTTAAAGCTAAACCTTGCTTTTCAAATTCATTCCAGTTACAGGTATGAACAGGGCTTTTAGTAATCTCTGATCCAAGTACTTCCACCACATATTTGGGAGTAAACCAGAAATCAGGGCTCATTTCTTTGGCCACTGTAACTCGTGCTGGACTTTTATCTACTTTTGCATCCTTAAGCTTTTTAGGTAAGTTAGCTAACTGTTCATCAGAAAATCCAGTTCCCAGTTTACAGACAGTCTGGAATACATCCTCATCAGAGTTATAAGCAGCGCATAAAAGAGCTCCATAAGTACCACTTCGTCTTCCCCTACCTGCAAATGCACCTACAATAACCAAATCAAGGGTATCTGATAGTTCGCTGAGGTATTCTTTTTTCCATTTGATCCATGTCCACTCTCTTCCTCCAGCTTTATAATATGAATCTTCTGCGCATGATTTACAAACAATACCTTCCAGATTTTTAGTTATACACTCCTGGAAGAAATCATCTATATCTTCAAGGTCAGGACTAACCTTTCTATTGGCCAGTGCAATGTATTTTGAACCTTCTACAATTGTTTCAAGTTTTTCCCTTCTTTCAGGGTAGCTTTTATGCATAAACGATTCGCCGTCTACATAAAGGACATCGAACAGCATGTACCTGACAGGAATCTTTTTTCGGTATTCTTTAATTCCATATTTCCTCCGCCGCTGCATTAGTATCTGGAACGAGCCAAAAAGTTCCTTTTTGAAATCATAGGCCATTGTTTCCCCGTCTAAAATAACTTTTTCCACTTTAACATATTTTTCAATATGTTCAATTAAATCTGGAAATTGGTCAGTTATGTCAGTTAAACGTCGGGAAAATAATTTTATATTCTTTCCATCTTTATGGGCCTGAATCCGTTCACCGTCGAATTTTTCTTCAGCTGCAATATCTTGAGACTTAATTTTTTCTCTAATATCTTGGAATTCTGACACTCTTTGGGCTAACATGGCCTTTATGGGCCTATTTAATGAAATTTCTATATCTTTAACTCCCTGTAACCCTTTACTGCGTAGGGTTCTGGATATAAGCCCTATATCTGAACTTATGTTGTATGCATGCTCAAGGTCTTTTTTCTTTTCCTTTGAACCAAAAAATGAAACAGAAAGGGCATTTAAAACAGTCATATCTCCAATACCAAGTCTCATTTTACCATTGGCATATCTTGCAATGTATCTTCTTCCCATATCATCTGCATCCATGAGCATTGAAGCTAATGTCTCAGTTTTAACCTTTTGGGAACCTTTACCACCTGCAAAAGCAATTTTTCTAAAGCCTTTATAAATATCATTTACAGATGGCTCTTTGTGCTCATCTAAAAGCTTTTTAAATTTCTTTTCAGAGTCTTTCAGCATTTTAATTGCAACTTCTCCAATATCTCCAATATTTCTTATTTCTTCACCCACGTGCGTTTTATCGTAACCACTTGCAAGTGAAATTGCAGACTGCACGGTTTTTTCACTTAAACCAAGCTTAACATCTTCATAACCGGGACCTATTTCGCCCAGTACTAAATAGCAGACTTCCCCTATCTCATCTTCGCCTAAATTTTTGAATGTTTCTGCGAGGATTTCCACCATTTCATTTTGAGAACTGGTATTTTCCAGCTTTTCAAGGGTTTTTGTAAATGTTTCAAACTTAATTTTTATCACCTGGCTTTCAGGGATTTCCTACTTAATTTTTACCTGAATCTTTCAGGTAAGTGTTTTTCAATTTCACTTAAATTTTCTATAATATCTTTTGGAGTATAACTGGTTAATTTAGAAACCAAATCTTCATTATAAAACATTTTTTCAGTTATAGGTACAGAAACACCGTTTATTGTTTCGGGATCTTTCATATGCAGCGATCCTAGAGGAACACGGCATAATTTACCTGAAGGTGTCTGTGAAGGGTCTATATTGATGGAATTTCCATGTCTTTCATGACCGCCTGCGACCTTAAATTCAACCTGTTCATTAATTTTTTTAGCCCATTTACCTGTAAAATTTCGTTCAGGATCATTTTTTGAATACTGAAAATGTTCATCATAGAATGAACTGGGCATTAATTTATCTAAAAAGAATAAAACATGAAAAGAATTACCTGTCCAGTTAATAAATAATTCATAATTTCCCAATAAGTCTTCAAGTTTATTATCTTCTTTTATAGTTTCTACAAAAATACGAGTGGTTTCATGTGCATGTTCTGCAGAAATGCCTTTAGATCGATCTATATCAAAAAATATCCTGTCAATCTCTTTCCCTGGGCCTTCATGATTTGTGGCATAGAAGAAATCAGAAAGCTTTCTTGGAAGAAAATACTGCCAGATTTTAGTCTGTAATTCTGTTAGCTCTCCCTTTGCAGATGAAAGATGTCCTGTTTTTGATCTAAGCTCTAAAAATTCTAAAGTAACAGCTTCCTCAAGCTCATGAGCAAATAATGGTTCTAATTTAGATCCTCTCTTAAGCAGATAACGCATTCTACCTGAGGGCATCCATATTTTACTTGCAAGCTCCCGATCTCCTAAATATTTTTTAAGTCTACCTGCAGCAATGCCGTAAAGGAGTAGAACATCTGTTTGCCCGAAGGGAGTTATTAGATCTTCCGGATTTTTTTTAGCAAAACTTAAAAGCGAAGCCATAAAAACCAACCTATATGATATTCAAATTTAATATTATATTTGTTAAAATGATTATTTATTCTTTTGCTTGATTAAATTAAGATTTAGGTATAAAATAGATAGAATGGGTTGGATTTATTTCTAATCATATAAAATAAGTGGAATTGTATATATTTTTGTTATTAAATAAAAAAATTAGTTAAGTTGGTTATATAAACTTCCTGAAGCGTTCTTTTTCAACCTTACAAATTGGACATACTTCTGGCGGCTCTTCACGTGCACATAGATAACCGCAAACACTGCATCTCCATACTGGAAATTGAAGAGATGATGGCGCGCCACTTAAAGCCCCTTTTTTGGACTGTTCTCGTTCTTCTATTGTAGGTCTTCTTTCGGGTATTGCAGACACTTCTTTTGTACCCTCTAGGATATCTCCTGAGATATAAAGGCCGCAGTAACATGCATCATAGTCATTTAAATCAGGATCTCTGTAATCACATGGGCAGATTATATCGATGTCTATCTCTTTATCACCTACTGCTAGCCTGCAAGGGCAAGATCCATATCCATAACGTTTTTCATTTGTAAGTATACCTTTTAAGAGTTCTTTTGTAAATTCAACATTTGGATTTNNTCAGGTGATATCCGCTGGCTTCAACGTCTTTTTTCACTTTCTCATAAAATGAATCCAGTTCAGTGTCACTTATGTCCATATCATTCATGCAAGTTTCTCCTTGATTTCATCTTCCTTGAACCCTACGATAACATCTTTACTGTTGATTACAACTGTTGGAAAAGAAAGCTGGGGGTTCCATTTTTGAACATCTTTTATAACATTTGATCGTTCCTCACCTTCTGTAAGGTCAACATAAACATAGCTATATTCAACACCAAGGTCTTCAAGAAGCATTCTGGTTTTCTTACACCATCCACAGGTACTTAATGCATAAAGAACTACATTTCCTTTGTTTTTGCCTTCAATATGTTCCATAGCCATACTTTTCCTCCTTAAATTTATGAAAAATCTTTTATTATTATGTAAATGCATCTATTTATAATTTTTTAAATGGATAAAACCTTGATTTTAATATTAAAAAATTAAATAGCTTTTATTTATTTAAATAGATATATTCAACATAATTTTTAAAAAATAGGTAAATATAACTTTATATTTTAGAATTAGATTATTTTAACTTATTTTGAGTATATAATCTCCAGAAACAGTACTAATCCGAAAAATATTTTTGATGATCTCTTCCACATAGTCTTAAAAATATTAGGATAAGGGTCTTTCAATTAGAGATCCGCAATTCTGGCATTCGTATATTTCTAACCAACCTGATGGTTCGTAGTAGTATTCGTCAACTTTTACCAGATCGTTAGACCCACAACTGGGACATGTGCTGTAAGATCTTATTCTTTTAATTAAATTTGATCTTTTAGATATGGATCTCATTTAACCACCAGGTAATACTATTATGTGTTTTAGTATTTTTATTTTTCGAAGTAGTCAAAAATCCATAAAATGAAAATTAGTTTTAACAGGCTATTTAGTATAATTTAAATTACTAAAATAAGGCTATTTTAAAATGAAAAAAATGGATTATGNNGTATTTAGCTTAAGTTATCCCTTACAATCCTCAAAGCGCAGAATTCACCGCACATTGTACACATGTCTCCGCTTGTAGGCGTACTTTCCCTGTATTTGCGTGGTGTTTCATGGTCGAATGCAAGTTCAAATTGTTTCTTCCAGTTGAAATTCTTCCGTGCATTTGCCATTTGAAGCTCGCTTTTCCAGGCACTTTTAACTCCATTTGCAACATCTGCAGCTTGTGCAGCTATTTTAGATGCTATAATTCCTTCTTTTACAGCTTCAATATCTGGTATTGCNNGGAGTAACGTAACACAGGAAATCCGCCCCGGAAGAAGCAGCAATAGCTCCACCTATGGCAGAGGTTATGTGGTCGTAACCTGGAGCAAGATCCGTTACAATTGGGCCTAAAACATAGAAAGGCGCTCCTTTACAAATAGTTTTTTGAATTTTCATATTTGCTTTGATTTGATCCAGTGGAACGTGTCCTGGACCTTCTACCATTACCTGAACTCCTGCATCTCTTGCTCTTTCTACAAGCTGGCCAAGAATAATAAGTTCTTGAATTTGGGAAACGTCTGTGGCATCTGCAAGACACCCAGGTCTTAATCCGTCACCTAAACTTAGTGTAACGTCATATTCATGGGCTATTTCAAGTAAATAATCATAATTTTTATAAAGAGGATTTTCTTCTTCATTTTGAAGTATCCATGCGGCTAAAAAAGATCCCCCACGGCTTACAATACCCATAATCCTGTCAGAATTTTTTACTTTTTCTACAGTGTCCCTGGTTATTCCTGAGTGGATGGTCATGAAATCAACACCTTCTTTTGCCTGGTTTATTATGGCGTTGAACATGTCGTCTTCATCCATGTTGATTACAGCACCTTTTTCCTGGGATGCACTTACAGCTGCTTCATAAATTGGAACGGTTCCAATTGGGATGTCAACTGCATGCATTATTTTTTCTCTAATTGATTTCAGATTAGGTCCGGTACTCAGGTCCATTATAGCGTCAGCGCCGTATTCGACTGCTATTTTAGCTTTTTGAACTTCTACATCTATATCCTCTATTTCTGAAGATGATCCAATGTTGGCGTTGATTTTTGTGGTGAGTCCTTTTCCAATACCCTTAGGAACACTTTTCCCGTTTATATTCTTTGGAATTGTTATATAACCCTTCGCTACTTGTTTGATAAGTTTTTGAATGTCAATATTTTCCTCTTTAGCGACAATTTCCATTTCTTTGGTGATCTGGCCTTTTCTGGCGTATTCTAATTGAGTCACGTTTAATCCCTCGTCTTAAAAAATTTAGATAAAAATTTCTAACTATAACTTTTTACTTTATGTTAATATACAACTGTTAATACGAGAAATCCATTATTAAAGGGCTACATGTTGTGTTATCCTGAAAGGATAAATGTAAAGACAAATAATGGATTTATCCGGCTTTAAATTAAAATTCATTATACTATTCCAATAGTTTTGTATAGTAAATATATTTAGTTTTTAAGTAATTACGTTTTGCAGTGCTGCTGAATTTCTTAAATGTAGTAACCATATTTTCATTCATATTCCGCATTATTTGTATAGTTTATATGTTTGATGATAAGTACAATTCCGTATCTTAATATAGTAATTGGTATTAAAAATAAGTCCATGATTAAAAAGCTAAAGGCAGAGGACATCATGATCGAAGAAGTTCATGTAACTTCTCCAAAAGACCTGGTTGCAGCTGCTAAATTGAAAATGATGAGATGTAATGTGGGGGGACTTCCTGTAGTTGATGATAAACGGATTGTAGGGATAATAACTCATAGGGATGTTCTTTTAGCTGGGGGAGAAGCTTTAGGTCTTAAAGTAAATGATTTGATGACTAAAGAATTGTACGTGGCTAACAGGGACACTCCTATACTTGAAATTACGCAGGTCATGGCAGATAAAGGTTATCAAAGGATTCCTGTGGTTGAAAACGGAAACCTGGTTGGCCTCATAACTCAAAGTTCCCTTATTCGTGCCCTTGCAGGGTTAGATTAGGTTAATAATGCCATTAATCTTATTTTTTAATTCGCTCATGTCCTATGATCATGTGCACAGTTCATGCTTTATGTTAAATTATAATATCCATTAATTATATGAAATTATATGTGAAAGAGTGTAATTTACATAGCCATTATAACTCATAAAAATTCAAAGTAACATTTGTACAACCCTTTAGACATGAGCGTTAAATTAAAGGTTTAGGTATTTTAGCATCTTTTTTCTCTTTTAATCCTCCAATTCTTTCTATCCTGCGCTTAAGAAAATCCTTTCCTTCTTCTGTTACTCCAAATAGAGGTATACAATCCCCTGCCTTAAAGAGACCTTTGTCCATACCTATTTCTCGAATATATTTAGATGCACATCCAGTTACAACATCTGCATGATCTAAAATAGTTTCTGCGTCTTCTTTAGAAGTTTCACTGACGTGGGCTACAAATATGTATATTTTAACATCTTCGTGCTCTTTTTCAATGGCCCTGAGTTTTTTAATATCTTGGGGTGATACGACTGTTACCGCTATTTTTTTATAGTTCATATTTATTGCTTTTAAAACACCACTTACTTGATTAATTTCAGCATTTTCAGGATTAAGGATATTTTCTTCCCCTAAATCTTCAATAACATTTTTAAGAGGGCTAGTACTTACAAGACCTGATACTCTGCCCCCAATACCTTGGATAAGATCAGGTTCTGCTATAATAACAGTTCCACAGCCTTCACAGACGGTTACAACACCATTAATTATTTTATCCTCAATAAGCGTACTTAGAGTTTCAGAAACACCGAAAGAGAGAAAATCCTTCATTCTTAATGTTCTATCGGGAGTACACATTCCAAAATCATTTATTCTAAATTCAATGTTCTCTCGAATATTTTCAGGTGTAATCTTTTTAATACCTCTATACTTGTCGAATATGGGGCAGTAATCTATTTTTGGCTCGCCTACTTCTATTACTTTCCCGTTTTTTATGACTACCCTTGTTTTACCAAGTGCTTCAATTACATGTTCATCTGATTTGCCCATGCTATCACCATCTTGCATCTTTTAAAAAATAACAGTAAATCTAAATCAAGTCTGATCAAGATCAAATATTAACAATAGTTATATTCAAACTCATTTAAATTATTTAATAACTAATTAAAATATAGATTAGGTATAAACTATTTTGAATTTAATTTCATAATTACAACCGATAAAAGAGGGATTTTATGAGTTACAGAGGAGCTTCAGAAATATTTTTAGAATCAGCAGGTATATCAATTGGTGACAGTGTTAAAATAACCAAGCAAGATATTTCCTACGAAGGTATGCTTTTAGACAGAGCTGAGGACGCTGACGAGGCGCATCTTGTTTTAAAACTTAAAAATGGTTACAATGTTGGAATAAGTATAGAAAAAGCAACCATCGAACTTATTAAAAAGGGCGAAAAACCTAAAATTGAATTATCAAAACTAGATATTGAAAAAGACAGCCAGAAACAGGATATATCGATAATATCAACTGGGGGAACAGTTGCATCAATAATCGATTACAAAACTGGTGCTGTTCATCCTGCATTTACGGCTGACGACCTTATTCGGGCTAATCCTGAGCTTCTTGAACATGCAAATATCAAAGGAAATGCAGTTTTAAACATCTTAAGCGAAAACATGAAGCCTGAGTACTGGGTTAAATCAGCAAGATCCATAGCTGATGAGATAAACGACGGGGCTTACGGCGTAGTTGTAGCCCATGGAACAGACACCATGCATTACACATCCGCTGCATTGAGTTTTATGCTTGATACTCCTGTGCCTGTAGTGCTTACTGGTGCGCAGCGGAGTTCAGATAGGCCTTCTTCTGATGCATTTTTAAATCTTTTAAATTCGGTAACTGCTGCTAAATCAGACATGGCTGAAGTTATGGTCTGCATGCATGCTACTGAAGATGACACATGCTGCGATTTGCACCGCGGTACAAAGGTAAGAAAGATGCATACCTCAAGAAGAGACACTTTTAGGAGTATAAATACTTCTCCTCTTGCACGGATTCAAAACGGGGAAATTGAGATTTTAGACGAGCAGTTAAGATATAAAACAAGGACAAACGGTGAAATTGAGCTTCATGATGCTGTAGAGTCTAATGTTGCGTTTATTAAGAGTTACCCTGGAATTTCAGGTGAATTGATTGATTATCATAT
>DADN01000101.1:0-2379 GCA_002509665.1 Methanobacterium sp. UBA8 | reverse complement strand
CAGTGTCTTTATGGAAAAGTCAACATGAACGTTTACAGTACTGGAAGAAAACTCATAACGGCAGGTGTAATCTCTGCAGGAGATATGCTGCCTGAAACAGCTTATGTTAAACTCTGCTGGGCTTTAGGGCAAACTGATGAAATCGAAGAAGTTGAAAAAACAATGCAGACAAATATAGCTGGAGAAATTGAAGATAAAAGCTCCATAAAATATTTTTTAATATAATTTGATAATTAGCGGTGATTTAATGATTGATTATGAAAAACTTGGACTTAAAATGGGTCTTGAAGTACACCAGCAGTTGAATACAAAAGAAAAATTATTCTGCCCATGCGATTGTAATCTTACTGATAAAGAACCAGAATTTAAGGTTTTAAGGAATTTAAGGCCTACTCAAAGTGAACTAGGAAAAATAGACCGGGCCGCATTTGAAGAGGCACGAAGAAAGTTAAATTTCATTTATGATGCTTATGCACATGAAACTTGCCTTGTTGAAGCAGACGAAGAACCCCCTCATCCATTAAACAGGGAAGCGCTTGAAGTGTCTTTAATAATAGCAACACTCCTTGATATGCACGTTGTGGATGAATTCCATGTAATGAGAAAGCAGGTAATAGACGGCAGTAACACTGGTGGTTTCCAGAGGACAGGACTTGTTGCAACAGAAGGTGTTCTGGAAACAAAATATGGAAATGTAGAAATCGATGTTTTATGTCTTGAAGAAGATGCTGCAAGAAGAATTGGACAAGAGAAGGGTAAAGTTAACTTCAGGCTGGACAGGCTTGGAATTCCCCTTGTTGAGATAACTACAGCACCTTCTATAACTCATCCTGAACAGGTAAAAGAAGTTGCATATCATATAGGGCAGGTACTTAGGAGTACTAAAGTTAAAAGAGGATTAGGAACTATACGCCAGGATTTAAACATATCAATTAAGGAAGGGGCAAGAGTCGAGCTAAAAGGGGTTCAAGATTTAGATCTCATGTCGACAATGGTTGAAAATGAAGTGACCAGGCAAGTAAACCTTTTGAAAATAAAGGATGAATTGAATAATAGAAGTGGATCCGTTGATGATGAATTACATGATATAGCTCCTTTATTAAAAGAAACTAAATCCAAAATAATTGCAAAAGCTGAGAGCGTATTTGCAATTAAATTGAATGGTTTTAAAGGATTAATAGGAATGGAAATTCAGCCAGGCCGAAGGTTTGGTACAGAATTAGCAGGATATGCCAAAAAAATGGGAGTGTCTGGACTGTTCCACACGGATGAACTTCCAGCTTATGGCATAACTGAAGATGAAGTTAATGCAATAAATGAGTTTATAGGCCTTGGAGATGAAGATGCTTTTATTTTAATTGCAGATGAAAAAGAGAAAGTTGTCAATGCTTTACAGGAAGTCCAGAGAAGGGCAAAAATTGCACTTCAAGCAGTACCTGAAGAAACAAGGAAAGCATTACCTGACGGAAATTCAGACTATTTAAGGCCGCTTCCAACAGCAAGCAGAATGTACGTGGAAACAGATATTTCTGCAATCAGTGTATCAAAAGAACTACTTGAGGATATTGGGGCTAATTTACCGGAACTTCCAGATGAAAAGAGAGCTAGAATAATTAAACAGTATAATTTAAGTGAAGACCTTGCAAAACAGCTTGTAAGAAGAAACAGGGTGGAAAGCTTTGAAGAAATCAAAGCAGGATCAGGTGTAGATTCTACAACAATAGCATCAACTCTGGCTTATACTTTAAAGGAACTAAAAAGGGATGGATGTAGTATAGATGAACTGAATAACAATATTTTGTTGGAGGCATTTGACCTTTTAGAAAATGGTAAAATCTCAAAAGATGCACTTCCTCAAATTTTAGAAAATGTATGTAATGAAGGTAATTCTCCACAAGAAGCAGCAGAAAGTTTGAATCTAATGATGCTGTCTGAAGAAGATGTTGAAGAGATAATAGCCGAAATAGTTTCATCCAATAAGAAAATGGTAGAAGAACGAGGAATGGGTGCTATTGGCCCTCTTATGGGTATGTCCATGAAAAAGTTAAAGGGAAAAGCTGATGGAAAGCTTGTGAATAAACTTTTGAGGGATAAGTTACAGAATATAGAATGAGTTAACTTTAAAAAATAAGTGATGTTAAAAATGATAAATTGGATTTAAAGTACTTAAAACACTATTTTAAAAAAATGGTGGACTTAAGGGTGATCTGATGGACGAATATGACGTTATTATTATAGGATCAGGACCTGCAGGGCTTACAGCAGGAATTTATGCTGGAAGGCAGGGATTGAAGACGTTAATACTTGAAAAAGGTGTTACTGGTGGAGCTGCACTAATGGTTCCTAGTATGGAAAATTATCCTGGATTTGAAGTAATTT
>DADN01000145.1 GCA_002509665.1 Methanobacterium sp. UBA8 | reverse complement strand
CCCAATACATCCTATAAGGTATATGAGTCCATCTATGATAGATGTGATTCCCATATACAAACCATCAAATCGGAAATAGAGGGATGCTAAAAAGGAAAGTAAAGGTGGTCTTAACAGATCTGAATATCCTATCGATTTACCTGCAAATAAAGCAGAGTTTGCTAGGAAATCAAAACCATCAAACTCGGGACCTACAATTAACTGGATTCTCACTCGAAAATAGGTTATCAAACCGACAGTTATTATTAGGAGAACTAGGAAAACCAGTTTAGAATTTTTATCTTCAAATTTTATCATGGTAAATCACCGAATTCATCTAGTTACTGTCTTTTGTTAAAAATTACATATCCAAACTGTTTTATTAACTGATAATTAGTTAAATTTAACCATTCCTTAACCGCCCAAAAAAATTAATATTAACTTGTTTAAAGTATTTTTATAAACTTTCCATTATTTAATAACTGTATACCATTGACATGCATTCAAATCTATGGATAACCCTTGATTTGAATATATATTAGTATTTATGATTGTCATTTGAGCCACTCAGTGTACAATATATTCGAATAAATTACATTATTAAGTGTTCCTAGTAGATATCTTAGTTGATACCATCATATAACAGAAAAGCATGTATCTCATATTTTTCTTAATAATTTTGGATTCCAATCCTCTTTAATAGTCTGGTTATCACAGTATTATTTTATATATTCAAGAATAGCCTATAAAAACTCTCAGAATCTTAAAATCCTAAATTTTATATATTAATTAATAATAAAAAAGGTTTATAAAAAATCATTAATAAACTAGGGATGTTCTTTTGATAAACAAGAATATTAAAGCAAATAAAAAATTAACAGAACTAATAACTCTTTTAATCTTTGTGTGCTTAATAATTTCCATTTTTTACGTGATTGGATTAAAATTTGTTGATGGATTTTCAAACACATTAATTGTTGATTCATGGTATTATTACCATATGTCCCTATCTCCATTTACTGGAACAAATGCACCCTACACTTATCGGGTCCTTACTCCATTTTTAGTCTCATTATTGCCATTAACTCATATGCAAGGCTTTGCATTAATAAATTTAACCGCAAATGGGTTGACTGCCATAGTATTTTATTACTACTTAAAAAAACTTGAGTTCAGCAGACTAGTTAGTTTAGTTGGCATGATCCTTCTGTTACTAACTCCGTCACTACTTTACACCCTTTTTGACATTGCACTTGTGGATTCTATATCATTCTTAGTTTTAATCGGGTCTTTTTATGCAATTCTAATAAAAAACGATTATATTTATTTCTTTATGGTTATTTTAGGAATTTTTAATAAAGAAGTTGTGCTTTTATCATTACCATTCTATTTATACTGCAAATTTAATGATGGAGGAATAAAAAATGCTATAAAATGGTTAATATATATTTTAATACCAGTATTCATGATTTTTATTAGTTTAAGGTATTTCACTGGCTTTAATAGTTATTATTCCATTGAAAACATACAACAAAATATTAATTATCACATAACTTCCAATAAAATTCTTAATAATCCTTATTTAGCATTTGGAACATTATGGATAGCGTTTGCATGTTGTTTAAAAAATATTAAAAATAATTTCCTTAAAAAAAGCCTTATAACATTACCTTTTATATTTTTACAACTTTTAATAGCTACTGACTCATTCAGAGTTCTTTTTAATGCATTTCCCATAATTATTCCCATCAGTTTATATATATTCAACACAGATAGAAAAAACATAATTTTAATCTTAATGTTAATATCGTTAACAATAACGCTCCTATATTTTGTGCTAACTTTGAAAAGTGGAATTGTAATCGGATATTTAATACTTCCCCTGGAAATATTCTTATCAATATGTTTATTTTCGTATTATATCTTCCTTTCAAAAAAAAGCAGCAAATTAATTTGATAAATAANNNNCTTATATTTTCTTTATGACCCAGTAACCCTGATTCAGGTGGTCCATTCAACTGTTTCTGCCTTAAACAATCAAATACATGATTAAATACCTTCCAGACTTCCATAGAGTTTAATGCTTTTTTATAAGCAGTGGAAGTATTAAGCATTCATTGACTCTCAAGGTAATTTTTTTATTAATTAAAAATTACAGGAATATTAATAAGTATGATTTGATCAATAACACTATTGGTACGATTAATAAAACACATTAATCGAAAATCATTAGCACATTGTTTATAGCAAACGTCAAATTTGATAAATATGTTATTTAACAGAGATCAATGGCCATTAATATGTTCTGTAATCATTTTATGGATTACCACATTAATTGTGACATTATTATCCATCAACAATACTAACGGCCACTTAATATATGTTCTGGATGACCCTTACATCCATATGGCTGTTGCAAAAAATTTCGTATCATATGGAGTTTGGGGAGTGACTAAATATGGTTTTACTTCATCAACATCTTCAATACTTTGGCCTGGACTTATTGCGGCATTATTTAAAATATTCGGGATAAATGAACTAATACCGTTCTTTCTAAACATAATATTTGCTACATCTACACTTATCCTTACAAACTATATCCTAAAGCAATATGTAAAAGATATTAAATATTCTAATCTCTTTATATTTATCAGCTTAATGGCCATAACATTCCTTACACCAATTATACCCCTCATTTTCACAGGAATGGAACATGTACTGCAGATTTTCCTTACAATTGCTTTTGTGTACATACCAGCTAAAATATTAAGCCAAGAAAAATCTCAAAATTCCGAAGTAACCTTGTTACTGATTTTAGCATCATTTTTAACTTTGAATAGATATGAAAACTTGTTTACAGTCCTTGCAGTTGTTTTATTATTTGTTATCTACAAAAAGAGATTAAAAGCAGTATACATTCTCCTATCAGGAACGGTACCCCTAATAATTTATGGACTTTATTCCAAAATTCAAGGATGG
>DADN01000006.1:3045-3250 GCA_002509665.1 Methanobacterium sp. UBA8 | reverse complement strand
AACAGAATTTCCCTGATAAAAATTCTGATAAGCCTAAAAAACCAGGTTTAACTACTGGAGATGATGAAATTATCATTGATGAACAGGTTAATCTAATTATCAATGAAAAATTCTCACGGAGTTTTTCCATTAGCCCGGAGGCCCTGGAAGAATTTGCCACTGGCTACCTCTTGGGGGAAGGTCTGGTTGCAAGTATTGATGGAAT